>DASTOZ010000684.1:0-5623 GCA_035762365.1 Pyrinomonadaceae bacterium
TGGACGAGCGTTGTCGATCGTTGCTGGAAATACTCTTCTACCGTGCTGAGCCGCCGTCTTACGCCGACATCGCTGCGGCTTTGGGAATTCCCGAAGGCAGCATTGGCCCAACCCGGGCCCGTTGTTTAGCCAAGCTGCTTCGGCTGTTAAAAAAATAGAACAAAAATGTATTTTTCTACGATGGCCGCGTCTCTGTCGGATAGTGGGTGGTAGACACCTCAGCTATGAATAGCTCAACACATGTTCCGGTTGAAACACTGGCCGACATCGCGGAAAAAGGGGGCACGTCCGACGCTTCGGCAACCGCCATGACGCATATCGCCGGGTGTTCAACCTGCGACGAAACGCTCCGTCGACTTCAGCAACTGATCCTCACGATGAGGACTGACAGTACGACGGATGCGCCGCGCGACGTGTTGACCGCTGCGCTAAATATCTTTTCACACGAAAAGGGCTCACCGTTGCGTCGGATTGTTGCGCTTCTGACTTTCGACAGCCGCAACGCGGGTCCGGCTTTTGGTACGCGTTCACTTTTCCAGGCCTCGCGGCAGATGCTCTACTCAGCGGAAGAGACCGATCTCGACCTGCGCATTACGATGCAGAACAGCGAATGCATTCTCGCGGGTCAGGTAATCGGCGCTGGTTGTGCCGAAGGCCATGTCGAGATTTCAGGTGTGGCGGGAAGATCGGAAGCCATTTTGAATGACGTGTGTGAATTCACACTTCCGCCAGTGCCGGCCGGCAAGTATTCCCTCACAGTTAGATTGCAGGATCTTCAAATTGAAATTCCGGAGCTAGAGCTCAAGGTCTAGGCGATCCATGCAGCATGCGGAACTTGCGATACGTCTCGTTAACTCCAGCGATGCGAACCGAGAAACATTGCTCTGGGAAAATGCTGTCCTCGCGGATGTAGAACTTGCTTACAAATTAAAAGACATTTGTCTCGAAGGTTGGAGTACACATCCTGCTCAGGCGCTGGGCGCCGCAGCCTCACTCCAATTGCTTTCGACGATCAGAACTCACCCTGAAATAAAAGCCCTTGCCGCCTGGGCCGCAGGACTTCAGGCACTCGTCGGCGGTCAAATGGAATTAGCGATTTCAGAACTTGAAGATTCTGAGCGGCGCTTTCTCAGTCTCGGCAAGACCCACACTGCCGCGGCAACACGCGTCAGCAAGCTGATCGCTCTTTCAATGATCGGACGCTACGAGGAAGCTATCGAATGTGGTCTTGGTGCGCGCGAGATTTTTCTCGCTTACAAAGATCTTCAGGCAGCAGGCAAGATCGAACACAACATCGGCAACCTGTACTTTCGCCGGGATCGTTACCACGACGCCGAGATTTTTCTGAGCGCCGCGCGCGCGCGTTTCGCGTCGCTCAACGATCAGAAGCAACTCGCCACGGTCAACAATTGTTTGGCCATTACGCACGCTTCATTGCACAAGTTCAAATCCGCCGAGGATCTCTTCGAACAGGCTTTGCAGCAAGCCCGCGCGGCCGCACAACCTGTGACTCTCGCCGGAATCGAGGGCAGTATCGGACTCTTCGCGCTGCTGCAAGGTCGTTACGATCGAGCGCTCGATTTTCTCGAACGCTCACGCCAGAGCTATACCGCGCTTGGCTTAACTATTCAGTCGGTCCTCGCTGAACACGACATCGCCGACGCGTATTTGGAACTCAATCTCGCGCCCGAAGCACTGGCGATCTACGAGCGCGTGATACCTGTCTATGCCGAGCATGGAATGCGTGCCGAACAAGCACGCGCAGAGGCTTATCGATGCCGTGCACTGATGCTGCTGGGACGAACAAAAGAAGCGCAACGGTGGCTTGACGAAGCACAACGACTTTACGCGGCGGAAGAAAATCGAGTTGGTGCGGCGTTGGTCGTGCTCACGCATGCCCAACTACTTTATCGGGAAGGCAAGTTTGAGGGAGCGCGGTTGATGGCGGCGCAGGCGGAGCCCGCGCTGTTGATATCCGGAAGCTGGCAGCGGTTACTGCTCGCCCGTTGGTTGCGCGGTGAAGCCGAGCGCTCGCTCGGAAATCTTGACTCGGCTCGTAAGTTACTCGAAGAGACTGCGCGAAATGCCGAGCTTCACCAACAGCCGCAGATTGCGGAGCGTTGTTTCAGCTCACGCGGCGCGCTCGCGTTGATCGAAGGCAATTTCAAGATTGCCGAGATGAACTTCAAAAAGGCGATCGATTTGACCGAACAGTTGCGCGCTCCGATTCCCGGTGAGGAGTTTCGCACTGCATTCTTCGCGAATCGAATGTCTCCGTATCACGAACTCGCCAAACTCTGTCTCGCGGAAGGTGACGCCCGATCGATTGAAGCACTCACTTTTACTGAACGTGCTAAATCTCGGGCACTCTCCGATACATTGGCGGGAAGAATCGCGCTCACAACCGGCGCACGCGACGATTTCGAAGCACACCTCCAGGCGCAAGCCGCAAAACTCAGGGAGGAGCTGAATTACATGTACAACCAGATGCATCGTTACGTGCGTGGCGCAGTGCAGATGCCGGAAGCGAACGCCGGACTGGAACAGGACCTCCTTGAATGCGAACGAAAGCTCCTCGAAATCACACGCCAGCTTCAGCATCGCAGCGGCAATGGCAAGCCAGGTCCGCAGGAAGATCTATTCTCGTTACCCAAGCTCCAACCGGCACTCGGTGCTCGTCGCGCGCTGGTTGAGTACACCACGATCGACGACAAACTCGTCGCGTTCGTCGTTACGAATGAAAACGTCGAGGTCGTAAGGGATCTCGGAACTGAATCCGAAGTGGTAGCGGAGATCGAGAAGTGTCGTTTCCAAATAGACACGCTGCGTTACGGGTCGATGCGAATGAGAAGTCACCTTCCGACTCTCACGCAACGCACTCAGAAGCACTTGCGTTCCCTGTACGATCGACTGTTGCGCCGGATCGAGGAAAAGATCGGCAAGCGTCATGTTGCGATCGTGCCGCATCGTGGACTCTACTACCTGCCGTTCCAGGCGCTGCACGACGGAGAGAGTTATCTAATCGAACGCCGCGAAGTGTCGTTTGCGCCGAGCGCCGTCGTATTGCAGCAGTGCCTCGGTCGATCTGAACCTCAGTTTCGCACCGCGTTGCTTCTCGGAGTCGCTGATGAACGAATCCCCGGCGTGTACCAGGAGCTTGACGCTCTCAACCGGATCTTCGGCGAGATCAAACGATATTCAGACGAGGCAGCCACCGCCGAAGTGTTTCGCGCAAATGCCGCGCGCGCCGACGTAATTCATCTGGCTTGTCACGCGCAGTTTCGATCCGACAATCCTTTCTTTTCGGCTTTGCGTTTAGGCGATGGATGGTTTACGGCGCGCGACGCGTATGGGTTGAAACTGAACTGCGGACTGGTGACGCTCAGCGCCTGCGAAACCGGCATGAATGCCGTGGCCCCCGGCGATGAGCTCATGGGCATTGCCCGCGGTTTCTTTTCGGCCGGATCGCCAACCGTCTTGATGAGTCTATGGACCATCGACGACGAGGCTACGACGGAGTTGATGTCGTCGTTTTATTCTGAACTTGCCGCTACGAAGTCACCAGCCACCGCGCTGCGTACGGCCCAGGTAAAGTTGCTGAACGAAAAGCCGCATCCGTTTTTCTGGTCCCCGTTCGTTCTCGTCGGTCGTTGGTGATTGGCAAGCGAACAGTTTTTAGTTAGTCTATCGCTCGTTCTTCCCGACTTTTCCCCCGAAACGCCAATAACAAGAGGGCTGTCGCGTGCGTCGAGGTCTAACATTCCTGACTCTGTTGTTGGTGGCCGTCTGCCTGCTATTAGACGTGCGATCGACCAGCGTTTCGCACGCCGATGGCGGTGGGGAAGAGTTTGTCCCGGGAGAAGTCGTCTTAAAATTGGCCAACACCGGCGATTTGCCGGCGATTGCCTCCAAGTACTCGCTCAGTCCTGTTCCACTCGATCAGTTTGGTAGCCGAGCAATTTACAGACTGCGTATTACGGATGGTGCTTCCGTCGAGGATCGAGTGCGGGCATTGTCAGGTGACTCGCGTGTCGTTTTCGTCGAACCCAACTTTGTTGCGAAACCGCCCGAAGGTGGTGGCATTACGTGGAGCGTCGGCATTACGTGGAGTGTCGGAGGCGAGGATTCAACATTCCAATCGCAGTGGGCGGCCCAAAAAATTCAGCTTCCGTTAGCTCATCAGGTCAACAAGGGGACTGGACCAAGCGGCCCAATCAGAATCGCGGTCCTGGATACAGGCGTCGACACGCATCATATGGCACTTGCGGGCCGTCTGTTACCCGGATGGGATTTCGTCGACGATGACAACGATCCCAGTGAAGAAGGCGACCAGAACACAGGACCCTACGGACACGGCACACACGTCGCCGGTTTAATTGCGCTGGTCGCGCCCGAGGCGAAAATCATTCCCGTAAGAGTGCTCGACAAACGCGGTGTGGGAAACATCTGGGTATTGGCTGAGGCCCTGGCATTTGCACTCGACCCGGATGGTGACCCAAACACGGCGGATGGCGCCGACGTTATCAATCTAAGTTTGACGACGCGGAGAGAAACAAAACTGATTGGCAATCTAATCGAGAAGGCGTGTGGCGGTGGAACGAGCGACGACGGATTTCCTGTTTCAGCGAACCCTTATCTCGTGGTAGTCGCGGCTGCGGGCAACACCGGCGACAGCACCGAGCAATTTCCGGCCGCCGAAAACGTCGACGGTCTGATTTCAGTGGGAGCGTCGACTATAAACGACACGATAGCGTCTTTCTCGACGAGAGCGTCATGGGTAAGAGTGGCCGCGCCGGGCGAAAAGATTCTGAGCACTGTGCCTGACGATCGCTACGGTACGTGGAGCGGCACGTCGATGGCGGCTCCACTCGTTGCGGGCGAAGCAGCGCTGGTTCGCGCGACCTTCCCGTATTTATCGAATAAAGACCTTGCTCGCCACGTGCAGCGAATGTCCGTCAGTCTCGACGGCGAGATTCAGTATCGAATTGACGCGGGCGTCGCTCTTACTAACTTGCCCGAAAGTGATCCGACCCCAACACCCAGCGCGACTCCAACACCCAGCCCCACTCCCGCATCTACCGCGAGTCCAACTCCTACGCCTTCCACAAAAAACAAAAAACCGCGTCCGTGATCGTTAGTGGTCCTTTTTTCCCCACTCGATGTATTTTTCAGAACCTAACCCGCACTGTTGGTTGGACGACAATTCCCCCAACACACAGCACGATTAGAACAATACGGGGACAGGTAAATGCGGGTACGCAGGTTATTACTGTTTTCTTTAGCTCTTCTACTTACTGCTGCATTTCTAGTACTTCGAACAACTTTTCCGGCCAGCGCAAATCAGAGTAGTCTCCTTCTGTCGCCAAACTTTGAGCCGCGAATTCTCAGTACCTCCGGTGAATCACCCTTAGCTCTGCGAATCTTCATCACTGCCGTAAAAACAGACAGCCGCGGACGCATCATCACCGGACCCACCAGCGATCCTGTCAAGAATATCGTTGGCGCTGAATCAGCGGGCGAGCGCGGCGGCATGCAGCGCTTTACCAAGGTCATGTTCGGCGCGAGTTACATCGACGGACGTCCCGATCCGGGAACGCGTATCGATCCAAACAATCCCGTCGTG
>DASTOZ010000685.1:0-3933 GCA_035762365.1 Pyrinomonadaceae bacterium
TTACTGTGAATGATATTTCCCTGGTCGCCGACGATTAGCACATCATTCCGACCCGCAGCCGCAATTCCAAACAGATTGCTGGTGACGCCGCTCTCGAGATCTTTCCACGTCGCGCCCCCGTCGTCAGTTCGCAGCACGATGCCCTTCGCGCCCACGATGTACCCACGTTGCGAGTCAGTGAAAGTCAGCGCGTACAACCACTCCTTGATGTTTCGATCGACGCGCTTCCAGTTTGCGCCGCCATCTTCCGTCTTCAGGATCGTTCCGCCCGAACCAACTGCCACCCCATTCAACGGATCGACAAACTTCACGTCCTCGAGCCAGCTCATCGTGTTGGTCTGCTGAAACTGCCAGCTCACGCCTTCGTCCTTCGTATGCCAAACGGCCCCTCGCGCGCCGACCACCCAGCCTTCCGCCGGCGAAATAAACGAAACGCCAAACAGATCTTCCTGCGCGGGATTGGGAACGGCGTCCCACGTGACGCCATTGTTCACCGAGTGCAGGATCGTGCCTTTGTTGCCGACCACCCAGCCCGACTTTTCAGTGACGAAAGTGATCGCGTTGAGCGTGGCCGTCGAGTTGGATGGACGGATGGTCCAATTCTTTCCACCCGAGCTTGTAAAGAGAATTCGACCACGTTCGCCGACGGCCCAACCGTGCGAGTTGTCGATAAAGAATATGTTTGCGATGTCGTCGCGTCCGCCTTCGGTCAAACGCCGCCACGACAGTCCGCCGTCGTCGGTGCGTACGACAAGTCCGTCAGCGCCCGCGGCCCAACCAAGTGTTTCATCCGAGAAGAATACAGTGGACAGGCGCGGCCTGGTGCGAACGTTCACCGGCAACCAGATGTTTCCGCCGTCGCCGGTGGTCAGGATGACGCCGCTATCACCGGCGGCCCAGCCATGCATCTCGTCAGTAAAGAAGACGGAATAAAGATCGGTCGTGACAAACGACTCTTTGGTGGACCATGTCTCGCCGCCGTCGTTCGTTTCGAGAATCGTGCCGCGGTAACCGACGACGACTGCGTGTTTAGCACTCGTGAAAATCACGCCGGTCAGCGCTGAATCGGTGGGTCGCTTGATTGGTTTCCAATCGGCGCCGCCGTTGGTTGTCAGCAGCAGCGTCCCGCGCGAGCCGACAGCAAGTCCGATCTTCGCGTCGGCGAAGGCGACGGAGAACAGGTGGGCGCTCGTGTGACTCGTTTGCGGTTTCCAGGTCTTGCCGCCGTCGGTGGTCGCGATGATCGAGCCAAACGTTCCCACGGCCCAACCGATGAGCGGATTCTGCGGCGCGAACGTGACCGCGAAAAGATGATCGCGCACGCCGGTGTTGCGCAGCACCCATTTGCCGCCGCCGTTCGACGTCGTCATCACGACGCCCCGCGCGCCGCTGATCACCACACGCGAGCGGTCTTTGACGTACATGCCGTACAGCGTCGTGTTGGCGGGGCTCTCCTGTTCCTCCCATTCGAAGCCGCCATTGTCAGTGCTGAGCACGACGCCGTTCGAGCCGACGGCCCAGCCGTGACGCTTGTTCGAAGCAAACCTGATGGCGTTGATCGAGTTACCTTGCGGGAGTGGGTTCTGCCATTGCCAGCCGCGCAACGGATCCTGCGCCTCGACGGCGAATGGGCAAACCAGGAGGAAAACAACGATGAAAAGGAGTTTGCGCAAGGTAGGCGAAATTATAGACATCACGTGATGTCGGTGTCATCCGCGGCCCCAACTTTGTCGACAGCATCTCGCAAAATTGTTGCGTCGACGTGTCCGGCGGCGGCGATGCTGCGCGCGGCTTTGTCGGCGGCTTCCTGTAAGAGGTGGCCGACGTGTCCGCGCGTCCATTCCCAGTGAACTTTGTGGGGGCGTGCGGCGCGATCGAGTCGTTCCCACCACGGGAGGTTTGTTTTGCGGCGAAAGCGGCCGTTCATGGTTTCGACGACGTAACGCGAGTCGGTAAAAACTTTTACCTGGCATGGTTGGCGCAACGATTCCAGGCCGACGGCGGCGGCTGCGATTTCCGCCTGCTGATTCGTCGCGCGGCCTAAGTATTCGCCGACGGCGCGCCAGTAACCTTTGTAACCCAACAAGGCAACTGCCGCCGCGCGTTGCGACTGCTGTCCATTTCCAAGACTCGACCCGTCGCAGAAAATTGTAACCAGCTTAAGCGTGCTCACAGTCCATTTTCAGACGTTTCTTTGACATGTATCTCCCGCTTGCGCGAGGTCAATGGTAAAAAGGGTTTTCAAAAATTTCTTTTTCCACGTGTCTCTCGCTGCCGACGGCCAGTAAGAACGGGTAGCCTATCATCTGTTTACGGAATTGCGTAGAATCACCGTGCAATGACTGAAGTAGCACGCATTCGCAACCAATTCGAACGCGCTTTCAACGGCGAAGCGTGGCATGGACCATCAGTGCTCGCACTGCTCGACGGCGTCACCGCGCAACAAGCAGCCGCCCACCCGATTCCCGGTGCGCATTCGATTTGGGAACTGACGCTGCACATCGCTGCCTGGGAAGACGCCTGCGGCCGTCGACTCGAAGGCGATCCGGCCCAACTAACCGACGACGAAAACTTTCCACCCGTCACCGACACAACCGAAGCAGCGTGGGAAACTGCGAAAGCAAAACTGATCGACGTTCATCGCCGGCTACTGAACACCATCACCGCAACCGACGACTCGCGCCTGGATCAACCAATCATCGCCCAGCCAATCGTCGACAGCACTGAAACAACTTTCTCGACCGTGTACGTGACGCTTCACGGTGGCGTTCAGCACAGTCTGTATCATGCCGGGCAGATCGCAATTTTGAAGAAGGCAATCGACGCCGTAGCGTCTTAAAACAAGGGCAATCTGATGAGTGAACTAGCAAGCAAAACATGCGTTCCATGCCGTGGCGGCGTTCCGCCACTCAACGCCGAAGAGATCGGCAAACTCTCTCCGCAGCTCAAAGAGTGGGAGATCATCAATCAACATCATCTCCAGAAGACCTATCGCTTCTCAAACTTTCGCGAAGCGCACGACTTCGTAAATCGCGTCGGTAATCTTGCGGAAGAGCAGGGACATCATCCGGACATCTGTTTTGGCTGGGGCATCGCGGAGATCAAAATCTGGACGCACAAGATCAACGGCCTGACCGAGAGCGATTTCATTCTCGCTGCTAAGATCGACGAACTCTAGCTGCGGTAGATCTGTTCGATCTCGTCGACCATCCGCTGCAAACTGAATTTCCGATTCACGACTTCCCACGCTCGCGCGCCCATTCGTCTTCGTCGTTCCTCGTCTGACAACAACATCCCGATCGATTCGCCGATCCGCGTCACGTCACCGATCGGAACGAGGAACCCGGTTTCCTGATCGATAACAACCTCCTGCGCGCCTTCGGTCGCGGTTGCGACGACGGGCTTACTTGCCGCCATCGCCTCCGCGATCGCCAGTCCGAACGATTCAGTTTCAGACGCAGACACAAACACGTCGAGTACGAGCAACAGCTTTTCCACGTCTTCCACCCAACCGAGGAAATGAAATCGACCGTTTAGACCGGTTTCGCGCACAAGCTGTGCAAGGTGCTTGTGAACTTCGCGCGAAAGCGAACTGTCGACTCCCGCGAGTACGAAATGCGCATCCGGAAACCGCGCCGCGACCAAAGCCGCCGCACGAATGAAATCGTCGTGGCGCTTCAGCGTGCGCAACTCACCAATACTTCCCACCAGCGGAACGTCCGCGGGTAGCCCCAAACTCTTCAAGAACTCAACTCGATCGAAATCAACATTGAAACGACTGACGTCGACACCATTCGTCACCACCGCAAGCTGACCGTCGCTTACGATTCGCTGCGCCCGAAGCTCTCGCGCCACCGCATTCGACACCGCGATCACACGATGCGCGCGTGCGAGTGTGTGGCGATGCAAACGACTGAGTTGAAACAGCACGTG
>DASTOZ010000686.1:0-4290 GCA_035762365.1 Pyrinomonadaceae bacterium
GAACGATGCTCTGCGGATCGCCCGACGTGTTCACCATCAGGTACATGCCATGGAAATCCGACTGCATCACGGCGAGCGCGAAAAACGGGTGCAGGTCTTTCTGCAAGGCCTGCCAGTTGTTGTCGCGAATGACGCCGACGATCTCGCAGGTCTGTTTCTCATTCTTTGGTCCAATTTCGCGTGAAAGATGTTTGCCGAGCGACTGGCCCGTGCCGCCGAAGTAGCGTTGCCCAAACACTTCGTTGACGATCGCAACACACGTCGAGCCATCGCGATCGCGTTCGTCGAAATCGCGTCCCTGCACAAACGGCACCTTCATGTTCGTGAAGTAGCGTGGACCCGCGTAGACCGCATCGAGATGCAGACGCTCACCCGGACCCGGCTTGTAGCCTTCGATCTCAACGCTCCGGCGAGAGCCACCCGTGAAACCGCCCATGATGCCTTCGATCAGACTGACGTTCTCGACTCCCGGCAACGCCGCCACGCGCTCAGTCACGTTGCGATAAAACTCGTGTCCCTTGCGCCGGTCGTACGTGGGCTCTTCGAGTAGCAACGGCGCGACCACGACGTTGTCCGAACTGAAACCGAGGCGCTTCGGTCTGATCTTTTCCAGACTACGCAACACCAAACCCGCGCTAATCAACAGCAACAATGAAACCGCCACCTGGGCTACGACGAGCGACATGCGCAAACGCGACTTACGATAACTACCAGTCGAAACAGTCGAATCGTCTTTCAGGACTGTTGAGACGTCGGTCTTCGAACTTTGCAGCGCGGGAGCGAGTCCGAAGAACACGCCGGTGATCGTTGAAACCGCGATCGTGTAGGCGACGACGCGCCAATCGAGTTGGAGATCGAGAGCAATGCGAAAGCCTCCAGGCAGATCGGGCATGAAACTCATCAACAGATCGATCAGCCAAACCGCAAGCAGAATCCCGGCGGCGCCCGCGATCGACGACAGCAAAACACTCTCGGTAAGCAGTTGCCGAATGATGCGCATGCGACTCGCGCCCAACGCCAGTCGCACGGCGATCTCGTTGCGTCGTGTGACCGCGCGCGCCAGCAACATGCTCGCGAGGTTCATGCATGCGATCAGCATCACGAGGTTGACGATCACAAACAACAGCGCCGCTGCGGCGTACGCCGCTTCGCGCATTTGCGGATGTATTCGCGTCTCGCGCTCCGAAAGGACTGACACGAATTGTTCGCGCGCGGTCTCGCCCGTTCCGTTCACCCATTCCTCAGGATGCGCCGCCTGCATGTCTTTGGAAAGCAGTTCAAAACGCGCGCGCGCCTGGTCAATCGTTGTATCGGGTTTAAGGCGACCAACGAACGTCAGCCACTTGTTGCCGCGACTGTTGACCAAACCATCGCCGAGCAGTGGTTCGAGTGACGGCGCGATCATCGCGGGCGCCCAGATCTGGCACGAGAGCCCGCGCATCATTCCCGTGAACTGCGGCGGTGCAACGCCGACGACCGTTAACGTTTGATTGTTGAGGGTGATGGTCTGGCCCACGAGCGACGGGTCCGCGTTGAATCGTCGCTGCCACAAGTCATGGCTGATCACCGCGACGGGATTGCGGTTTGGCACTTCGTTTTCTTCGGCGACGAACGTTCTGCCCTGGTACGCCGGAACACCGAGAACGTCGAAATAGTTTGCGGAGACGACTTCACCCCAGATCTGTTCGACCTGGTTTGGACCGCCGAGTTTGAACTGCCGGATACCGTAAGCAGCTAGTCCGTTGAAGACCTCGTTGCGTTCGCGGAAGTCGAGATAACTCGGATAGGAGCTGGTTTGATACGGCTGCTCGGTATCGCCGCTGTAGAGTTCGACGATCTCGTCCGGGTTCGCGAGCGGACGCGGACGCAGCAGCAGCGAATTGACAATGCTGAAGATCGCCGCGTTTGCGCCGATGCCGATCGCGAGCGAGACGACGGCGAGGACAGTGACACCCTTGCTCTTCCAAAGCATCTTGATGGCGTAACGAAGGTCGTGGGCGACGATGTCCATAGTCATTCGTAGCGGAGCGCTTTCAACGGATCGATCCTGGTCGCCCGTCGTGCGGGCAGATAACACGCAAGCAACGCAATCGTCGTCAACACTCCGACGACTGCGATGAAGATCGTCGCGTCGGTAGGCGTCACACCGAACAGCAGACCGCGAATCAAGCGCGTGAGCGCAAACGCTCCCGCGAGCCCGATGACCTGCCCGATGATCGCGAGCAACATTCCCTGCTTGAGCACGAGACGCAGCACGTCGCTCACCTGAGCGCCGAGCGCCATGCGAATTCCCATCTCCTGTGTTCGCTGCGTCACCGTATACGAAAGCAGTCCGTAAATGCCGACGGCGGCGAGCATCAACGCGAGCGCTCCAAACAATCCCATCAGTGCCGTGTTCAGTCGTGGTTGCGCGATGCTCTCGGAAACGATCTTCTCCATCGTGCTGACGTTCGAAATCGGCTGGTTGGGATCGATGGACCAAACTGCCTGGCGCAACGAGGGAACGATCGACGTCGGTTCGGTCGTCGTGCGAACGAGCAGGGTCATGTCCTGCAACGGCGCCTGCGTTGCGGGAACGTAGTAAGTTGGTTCAGTCGCGGCGTGCAAACCCGCGGACTTCACGTCGCGCACCACTCCGACGATCTCAAAACCGCCAGACAATCGTTGTCCTCTCCAGAGTCTTTCCGGTGGACCAATCTTCAGGCGCCGACCCAGTGGTTCTTCGTGCGGGAAGTAGTGACGCACGAACGATTCGTTGACGATCACCACTCCCGGATGGTCCGGATCGTCCTGCGGCGTGAACTGCCGTCCTTTGACCATCGGCGCGCCGATGGTTACGAAATAGTCAGGCCCAATCGGGTTGAAGTTTGCCTGCAACGCACGGCTGTCCGGCGCTGCGACTCTGCCTTCGATCTCAAACGAATCGATCCAGTTAGTCTGCAACGGATTGTCGTAGCCAATTGCGGCCGCCTGCACACCGGGCAGGTTCGAAACACTATCGTGCAGTTGATTGAAGAACTGGTTGATTAGTTCGGGCTTGTTGTACTTCGCAAACGGAAGCGTCAGGCTCAACGAGAGTACTCGCTCTGCTCGAAATCCGGGATCGACGTGTTGCAACCGCCAGAAACTCTTGATCAGCAACCCCGCGCCGATCACCAGCATCACGGCCATGCTTACCTGAAACACGACGAGCATCTGTCGCAGTCGCAGACGACGACCACCCGCACCTAATGTTCGGCCACTCTGTTCCAGCGTCGTGTGCAGATCCGGCTTTGAAGCATGCCACGCCGGTATCAACCCGAACACGAGACATGTCGCGATGGCAAGCAGGAGGGTGAAACTGAGCACTTGCCAGTCGAGTTGCACATGCTCGAGACGCGGAATGTTCTGCGTGACGATCTTCATCAGCACACTCAAACCCAACGACGCCAGACCAATCCCAGCGACTGTACCGAGCAGTGAGAGCAGCAGGCCTTCGAGAAAGAACTGCCGAACGAGTCGAGCACGACTCGCTCCGAGCGCCGCCCGGATCGCGATCTCCTTGCTGCGCGCCGCATGTTGGGCCAACAACAGTCCGGCGATGTTGGCGCACGCAATCAACAAGACAAGTCCAACCGCGACCAACAAAGTGATCAATCCCGTTCGGACATTGCCGACCACTTCATTCATGAATGGGTTGACGATGATTCCCTCACCTTTGTTGGCCTCGTATTCCTGTGCGAGCCGCGCGCCGATCGCGTTCATCTCGGCCGTCGCCTGCTCCAGCGTCACTCCCGGCTTCAAACGGCCCACGACGCCGAGCACATGCGCGGATCGCACTGCCGCCCACTGCGGAGCGAACGACATCGGTGTCCAGTAATGTTGTTCCGACTCGTCAAAATCGATCTGACCCGTCGTTAGCGGCCTCATCGGATAGAGTCCCGGAGGCATTACGCCGACAACTGTGTAGCTACTGCCGTCGAGCGTGATCTTGCGATTGAGCACGTTCGGGTCGCCGGCGTAGCGACGTTTCCAGAAGCCGTTGCCGAGAATGACGACCTGGTCCTTGCCGACTTCATACTCGTCAGCCGAAAACGATCGGCCCAACATCGGCTCGACACCAACGACAGCGAAGTAGCCCGAACTCACTCTCGTTCCCACCAACTGCTCCGGTTCGCCGCCGTCGCCCGTCAAACTCATAGACGAACCACCGTAAGCGGACATGTCCTCAAACAGCGTGTTCTGCTTTTTCCAATCGTGGAAGTTTGCGGGCGACGCTCGCCAGCGTCCCTGCACGGGCACGTTCTCCCA
>DASTOZ010000687.1:0-4579 GCA_035762365.1 Pyrinomonadaceae bacterium
CCCTCCGCCCACGTCCAACCCCGCTCTCTATCGAGCAGCAATGCCGGCGCACGACGAAGGTTGGACCAGATGGCTGTTTGAGCGTGTAGCCTTGCCTTTTGGCGTCCTGACGGAGAAAGAGCTGCGTTCCGGAACTACAACGTTTTCTGTCGGTCGAGGCGTTACGGGTAAGTACTACGTCATCCTGTTTCCCGATCAACCGCCGCGACAAATATTCGAAGGATATCGCGAGGGCACGATGCCGCCGGAGTACACGGGCGGCCTCGGCGACGAGGGTGTGAAACAACTGCGCGCGTTCATTCTGCAGGGCGGGACAGCGGTCTTTCTCAATCGCGCTTCCGAGTTTGCGATCGATCAGCTCAAGCTTCCGTTGCGCAACGTCGTCGGCGGTCTCCCGCGCACGGATTTCTACGTGCCCGGATCGATACTTCGCCTCGAGCTCGACACCACCCACCCGATTGCGAAAAACATGCAGAAAGAAACGATCGCGTGGGCCGAAAACTCGCCGGTGTTTGAAGTTGTAGAAAACTCGAATGGCGACGTGCCCGCCGCGAACGTGCGTGTCATCGGCCGCTACCCGCAAGACAAGGATCCGCTGCTCTCCGGCTGGCTGCTCGGCGGCGACAAAATCAAAGGGAAAGCCGCGCTGGTGGAAGTGACGATGGGCAAGGGCCGCGTGATTCTGTTCGGCTTCCGTCCGCAGTACCGGGCACAGTCGATTGCGACTTACCCGCTGCTTTACAACGCGTTACGCTCAAATCCGTAGCGCGCAAGGCTTTGCAGACGCGCCTGTGTCTCTTGAACTTTTGATTCGCTCAGGCGTATAAGAAATTACGACCGCGATGGTCACCTTTCTCATTACTTCGGTTCTTTTACTTGGCTTGATCGCTATCGCCATTTATTACTGGCAGAAACCCGCGAATACATCGGAAACTATCGAGCTGCCGCCGGCTCGACCCACAGGTCAGGGCCTGTTTTCTGACGTTCTATTGAATGAAACCAGAACGGCGACAACGTCGAACCAGATTCCGGAAACAACGCACACGGTCGACGGCGCGCGCGTGCGCAAAGAAGACTTCGAACAAACCGTCGCCGCGATTCGCGATTTCCAACAGTCACCAAACCGGACCACGACGGCAAAACTGCTGCACGTCGCGGCCGAGACCGACGATGCAAAAACGTACGGACGAGCGATCGAGCTGGTGCTGATGTCCTGGCGCGATCGTAGCCTGACAGATGTTTCCGCAGGGGATCTTCAAGCGCTATTCAACAGTGCATACTGGGTGCTTTCATCGCGTAGTCGCACCTCCGGGGCGGGATTTGTTTTGAAGCAAACCTTGTCCAACGCCAATCGTGAACTAGAAGGTACTAACCACAACTGACGTCAACTAGCACTCTGGTTGACATGAAAGAGATACACCATGGAAAACCTTGATTTAGCATCGATCATCCCGATAGTGTTCGGAGCAATTGTCCTCCTGATCGCGTTCCTCATCATCGTGAACCGCATCTTCGTGAACGTCGGCGCACGTGAAATCGCGATCAAGGAGCGGCGTTACCTCGGCGCCAAAATGCCTCCCGGACGAGTAGTCGCTACTGAAGGCGAAGTCGGCATTCAGGCGGACGTGCTCAAGCCCGGACTACACCTGATCAAGTTCCCGTTCGAACGAGTAGTTCGCAAGGTGCCGCTGATCGAGATCGGCGCCGACGAAATGGGCATCATCGAAGCGGTTGACGGCGAACCGATGCCCCCGGGCCGCATCTTCGCTCCCGATCGCGCGCAGAACGCTCATAACAACTTCCAGGACCCGATTGCGTTCATCAAACGCGGCGGCGTGAAAGGCATTCAGTTGCGCACACTGCCGCCCGGGTTGTGGCCCATCCACCCGTACCTGTTCCGCGTTTCCGTAGCGAAGGCGACGATGATCCCGCAAGGTAAAGTCGGCGTCGTCACCGCCGCCGACGGCGATCCACTCGATCCCGGCCGCTTGCTCGGTAAAGCGATCTCGGACCATCGCAACTTCCAGGACGCCGAACAATTCATCGCTTCGGGCGGACAGAAGGGACCGCAGGTCGACATTCTGACTCCGGGTGTGTATCGCATCCTCGTGCAGTCGACGTCGTTCGAGAGCAATTCCGAAGTCAAACCCGGTCTCTTCAATGTGCGACTGTTCGACGCAACCGTCATCAACGAGAACGCCATCGGTCTCGTCGAAGCTCTCGACGGCGCGCCGCTGAATCCACGCGACTACGTCGCCGAATCATTCGCCGGCCACGACAACTTCCAGGACGGACACGAGTTCATCGGCAAGGGCGGTCAGCGTGGTCCACAGAAGGACATCCTGCTGCCCGGCACCTACTACATCAACCCGCTGCTGTTCAAAGTGATTCCGGAAACGGCGAAGGAAATCAAACCGGGTGAAGTTGCCGTAGTCGTGTCGAACGTCGGCAAAGACCCATCAGAAGAAGTTCGACGCGAGATGGCCCACAAGGTCCGCCAGCGGATGGAGCGCGAAGAACAGGAACAGGCTGAAGAATCAGCCGCGCGTCTCGACGTGATGGACGACAAGCGCACTGCCGACGAGATCAAGCTCGACTTGATGATGGGCGATCCAGCGGATCGACGTCTGGACGAAGGCGCGCACGAAGCCTACGTCGTACCTGAAGGCTACCGCGGTATTCAGGAAGCGGTCGTTGGCCCAGGCCGTTACTACGTCAACACGCTTGCGATCTCCCCGATCGTGATTCCGACCACAAACCAGACGGTTGAATGGACCGCGGGTGAAGTCGCGAACACGTTCAATCCGTTCGAGGTCATCTCGAAAGACGGTTTCACGATGCAGTTGGAAGTGCGTGTCGTGTTTCGTGTGAAGCCCGAAGACGCGCCGTTCATGGTTGCGAAGATTGGCGGCATCGAACGTTTGATTCAAAACGTGATGCACCCGTTGATCGACTCGATCTTCCGTAACCAGGCGTCGGAATCGTCGGCCATGGCTTACTTGCAGAACCGTCACGAGGAGCAGGAACGCGCGGAAGCTCGCGTGCGGGCGCATCTGCTGAAGTATCACGTCGACGTGGTCAACGTGCTGATCTGTCACATCCATCTGCCGGAAGAGTTGATGAAGACGCAAACCGAGAAGATTCTCGCCGAGCAGCGTCAGAACATGTACAACGCTCAGCGCGAAGCTGAAGAGAAGCGCATTCAACTCGAGAAGACCAGGGCGCACGCCGACAACCAGAAAGATCTCATGGCCGCGACAGTCGGCGTCGAGATCGCGGGCAAGCGTGCCGAGCAACGCAAGGCGGAAGGCGAGGGCGAGGCCCACTACATTCTGCAAACTGGTAAAGCCGAGGCCGAGAAGGTCCGTCTCATGGGCGAAGCCCAGGGCGTCGCTTATCACGAGCAGGTGAACGCGCTTGGGGCTCAGGGCGTCGCGCTGGTTGAGACGCTCAAGGTCATCGGCGAGAAGGGTGTTCGCATCACGCCTGACGTGATGGCGACCGGCGGTGGGGCGGAAAGCGGTGGCGGCATCGGGACGCTGTTGCTGCTGAACCTCTTCCGCGACCGTTTGAACATTCCCGCGTCAAACGGTGAAAAAGTGACGCGGTAATTTTGTCAAAAGTCTAAAATCCGTGTTCTCCTCGGCCCACCCGAGGGGAACACGGATTATAATCCGCACGCTTTTGCTCCTACATTCGAACCCCGGGAAAACCTCATGAAAGAGCGGATAGCTGTGATCGCCTTAATTCTGTTTATTTTCGCAATCAGCCTTTTGTTATCGACCAAGGTCTCGAAGTCTGAACCTACTGCCGTTCCAAATACATCTTCGCGGCCATCTTCGTGAGCTTCCACACGCGCGACCACGCGATGCGGCTGTCGCCGTTCTCGCGTCCGGTCAGCTTGTCGAAGATCAACTGACGGAAGATGCGTCCCTCTCGTCGCAGCATAAACTCCTTCGCAAACGGTTTCGCCGTTTCGAAGAAGCTGAACTCCGGATCGGTCACGACGCCGATGCCCTCGAGCGTCATCAGTGCGCGCATGACGTAAGTGAAGTTCGACGGCAGCCGGAAAGGATACTCGTACATCACTTCGGCGAGATCGTAAGTCAACTCTTTGAAGTTCACCTCGCCGAGCTTCAGGTTCAAATAATGCGTGAACAGACCCTCGACGACCGGCCGGACCGTTTCCGGATCGACACCCGGCTTCAGGAAGTTGAGATTGATGATGTCCTGGCCCAGGCCGTGTACGTCGCGGCCGACGACGTGGAAGAACGCGTCGATCATCTGCGCCTGGAGTTTCGGATCGATTCGCCCGACCATGCCGAAGTCGAAGAACGCGAGATGACCGCTGTCCATCACCAGTAGGTTTCCGGGATGCGGATCGGCGTGAAAGAACCCGTCTTCGAGTAGCTGCTTCAGATAGGTGCGAATCAGGAGCCGGTTGACCTTCACCGCCGAGATGCGGTTCGCTTTGAGTCCGGGGATGTCGACCACCTTCGTGCCGCGAATAAACTCGAGCGTCAACACGCGTGTGCTGGTGTGCGTCCAGAAGATCCTCGGCACACGAATGGCGCGCCAC
>DASTOZ010000688.1:0-3718 GCA_035762365.1 Pyrinomonadaceae bacterium
GCCGTATTCGGCACGCAAACGGTCCACCCACTCGCTGAGCGTACTCTTCACGGCCTCGAACAGGCGTGAGATCTCTTCAGTCGTCAGTTTCTTCGTAAGTGTGAACGGTGAGAGTTGTGCGGCGAAGAGGATTTCGTCGGAGTAGGCGTTGCCGATGCCGCTTAAGATCCGCGGATCGGTGAGCGCCCGTTTGAGAGTGTGGTTTTTTGCCTGAAGTGCCGCTGCAAACTCTTCTTCACTAGCCTCGAAGACTTCCAGTCCGCCGGGATTCAGGTTCTGCAAGCCGGCTTCACCCTGAACGACGTGCAGCGACGCCCGTTTCTGCGTACCAGCTTCGGTGAGCGTCAGCGTTCCGGTGCTCAACTCAAAAGCCGCGAGCCCGCGCGCTTTCGACGCTTTCGCCGGATCGTCGTACCAGTGCAAGCGTCCCGCGATCATCAGATGCAGGACCAGCCACAGATCGTCTTCGAACCCGAAACAGATCCGTTTGCCCAGCCGGCGCAACTCGACGATCTTCTTACCCTCGACACTCGACAACGGCGGCACGGCCGTGCGCAGCAGAAACGGACTTGCTACGCGGACGCGTTTGAGAGTGGCGCCTTGGATTCGCTTCTCGAGAGCCTCGATGTAGACGACGATGTCCGGCAGTTCAGGCACTTATGCGATTGAGTTTTTAAGTGACTGTACTGCGGCTCTTCATCATTCTCCAAATCCAAAGCACGATGATCGCGCCGAGAATCGACAACAGCAGTCCGGCGGGACGAAAGCCACGGCCCGCCTCGTCAGCGCCCCAAATTGCCCAGCTCACGAGGCCGCCGAGAACCGAGCCGACGATTCCCAGCACGATCGTGGCGATTATGCCCATCGGGTCTCTGCCCGGCATGATAAGCCGTGCCAGCGCACCGGCGATCAAGCCGATGATAATCCACCAAACGAAACTCATCATTGTGTGTTTCCTCCGAGTCGAACAAATACGTTCAGACGTTTCAGTCCTGGCAGTGGAGGCTAGCTGTAGGGGAACGGGCAGGTCGTTTATATCACACTCATCGGGCGCAGTCTTAATGAAACTCCGTGCCACTCCCCACGCTTGATCGTCCCGCCGTGCGATAAACGTCGATCAAAGAAAGCGTCAGAGCGAGGACGACGGGGCCGAGCACCACGCCGAGCACGCCAAACACATTCAAACCGCCGAGAACCGAGAAGAAGATCAGCAATTCGTGCAGACGCGTGCGGCTCCCGACCAGCTTCGGACGCAGGAAATTGTCGATCATGCCGATGACCAACGTTCCCCACGCTGCCAGCACCAACGCCTTCACCCAGTGGCCGGTGAGCGCGAGATAGATCGCGGCCGGCACCCACACGATGAACGCGCCGAGCATCGGCACCATCGATAGAAACATCATCACGACAGCCCAGATGATCGCAGACTGCACACCCAACACCCAGAACGCCAAACCACCGAGCGTTCCCTGGATCGCGGCGATTGTGATCACGCCGTAGACGCTTGCGTCGATCACTTCGCGCGTTCGCGTCATGATGCTGTCGGCCTGATCTCGTTCGAGCGGCAGCGAGTCGCGAACGGTGCGTGAGATGTTCTCGCCGTCGCGGAAGAGGTAATACATCGTGAAGATCGTGAAGAACGTCTGGATGATCGCGCCGACGAGTCCGCCGATAAAACCGAGCGTGCGACCGGCGAGTTGTCCACTGATGCCTCTGAGACGCTCGGCGAGAAACGCTTCCGAGCGCAGATGATTGATGTCGATGTACCGGCTCAGGAAGTTGAGGATGGGCCCAGTGACACGCGAGTTTGGATCGAGCATGTAGTCAATGGCTGCCTGGACTGTTAGCGCGGCTCCGTAGAGTTCATTCACGACAGCCAGCGTGATCAGTCCAACCGGCACGAGAATGATCAAAATCACGAGCAGGCACGACACGAGCGCGGTCAGTGAAGGGTTCTTGATCCGGAGCAGTAGTCGCCTGTGTGCGGGATAAAAGAGTATGACTAAGACCGTGGCCCAAAGGATGACATTGAGGAACGGCTGGACCATCCGCCAGCACAAGTACAGCAAGATCGCCGTTACAAGTAACAGCACCCACCAACGGACGTTGCGGTTTTCAATCGGCATCGGTGTGTTTATAGACGAGACGGGCCAGTAAACAAAGAGATATTTGGTTGTACTAGCGGGAAATCAGGTCCAGAATCAGCGCGGAATTTCAATGTGTGGGCGGGAGAGTAGTGTTCGCAGTTTGAACGCCAAAGGCGTTAGCTAATGCGAGCCCAGGGTTGCTTCAACCCTGGGTGATATGCAGAACTCTGAAGGAGTTCCCTTCGAAAGCGAACACTTTCAGTGTTTAGTTCGCTGGTTTCCGTTAACCCCCAGGGTTGAAGCAACCCTCGGCTTCCATTGTCAAACGCGTTCGGCATAGTGACCTAAAAGTTCAACCTGCATCACTACCCGGCGGGACATTCGGCACTGACCGCGAACTAATTCCTGGGCCCGCGAAACTGCCGACAACCCGCGGAACCGAATTCACAACTCTTAACAAATTTTTACTTGCGCTTGACACAGCCTGTGGCCGTCGGGCGTATGCTCGGCCACGCTTTGTCACATCTCACGGAGGCTGACATGAAGTCAAAACGACGAGCGTTCCTGGGAGGAAGTACCCGGTTCCGACTTGTCCTGACGCTGGGGCTGGCAGTCGTCCTGCCCGCGTTGACCCTCATTTACGTCAGTTTTCAACACGTCAAATCCATCAAGCGCGACAAGAAAGTCGAAGCGTTGATCCATCGCGACTTCCAGTACCTGCTGTATGCCGGCATCAAGAAGATCAACAGCGAGGCCTACGCGAAAACCGGAGAAGCGCGCGACCAATTCCCGTCTGACTCGGATTCAGAAGATGAGAAGCGGAGAAAACTGAAAGCAATTCTCCAGACGCACCCCTGGTTCGATCACGTGTTTCTCTTCGACTCCAAAGATCCCAAAAAGTCGACGATCGTCGAAGGCCAGCCCGGTCTGAAAGAAGAACAGATCAAGGGCTGGGGCACGATGTACACGACGTGGTTGAGTCTCGAAGGGCCCTACCTCGCCGAGCAGGTGCAAAGAAAACCGAAGCCGATGGTTTGGTACAGCGGTGAAGCCCATGAAGAGGATGGACAGCGCTACTACACGACAGCCATCTTCTCCGTCCCCGCCATGGCGTGTTCCAAAGACCGGACGGTTTTGGGTGGTGCACGGTTCAGTGCGACTTACCTGAAAGACAAGTTCTTCCCGGAATTTCTCGCAGAGTTCACTTCGAAGAAGTTCGACGAAGGTCAGGGAGATCGCGGCGGGCCGATGTTTCACGAGCTGACGCCGCAGGAGATGAACGAGCACAAGGAACAGCGGCTGGCGATAAAGATCTACCCGGGTGACGCGCAAAAATCAGAACCCGATCGCCCACTTGCAGTCTCAGCGGGTTGGGGAAACGGCAAACCTGAAGTTTCGCAAACTCTCGACGATCCTTTTCGCGGCCTGGCGATGGGCATCAAGTTTCAAGGCACGACCGCGGAAGCAATCGGCGAGCGGTTTGTGCAACAGAGCATGATGATTCTCGGCGTGTTGTCGCTGTTGATGATCGGCGGGTTGGTGCTGACATATCGCAGCGTCAACAATCAATTGGCGCTTGCGCGTTTGAAGTCGGACTTCGTTTCCAATGTGTCGCACGAGCTGCGCACGCC
>DASTOZ010000689.1:0-2518 GCA_035762365.1 Pyrinomonadaceae bacterium
TCCGGTCAGCGGACGCATCAAGACCGACTACGGAACTTTCGATATCAAACTGAAGCGCGTCGTCAACGATCCTCCTCCACCCACGCCGGGCAGATAAAGCTTCCACATGCCTCAACCCCTGATCATCGGACACCGCGGCGCATCTGCGGTGGCGCCGGAGAACACTGTTGCCGCGTTCGAAGCGGCAATTCGAGCAGGCGCTGACGGTATTGAATTCGATGTGCGATTGAGCAGCGAGGGCGTTCCAGTCGTCATTCATGACGAGACGCTGTATCGGACCGCGGGTGTGCGGCGACGCGTTGCGGATTTGTCAGTCGATCAACTATACAACTTCGACGTGCCCAGCCTCGCGCAGGTATTCGAGTTGTTTGAGTCGAACGATCTGATCCTCTACCTGGAAATGAAAGAGGTCGCAGTGGCTGAAACGTGTTGTCGGTTAATCGAGCAGCATCGTTTCAAAGACCGCGTCATCTTCGAATGCTTCGACCACTCGGCGCTCAAAGTCGTCAAGAACGTCGACTCGACATTGAAAGTCGCCCCGCTCTTTCAACCGCCAGCCTCGTTCATCCTCAAACGCGCACTGGCCGTCGGCGCCGATGAGATCGCCCTCCACCATCGCTTAACAAACAAACGGCTCGTCAAGAAAGCGCGCGACGCGCGTCTCAAAGTCGTCACCTGGACCGTTGACGACCCGGCATGGATCGAACGCGCGCGAGATTTGGATATCCACGCGTTAATTACCAACGATCCCTCCGCCATGCTCGCCGCGAGGGACGCATAGCTTTTCTTCTTGCGCCTCTTGGCGTCTTCTTTTTGTGCCTTTTGTGATTTACAGTTTGAATCGATGACTCGTTCCCTGTCCGCGCTTAACAGGTTCTTTGTCTCGCCTGATTACTCGGTATATTATCGGCGCGCCAAACATCTAACGTGGCAAAACCAGGCGAGCGCCGGCTATTCCCTGCTCAGCGTGCTCAAAGGAAAACTCGAATACACCCTCGACAGCAGGAAGCACGCGCTCACCAGCTGGGAATCCGTTGTGCTTGAACCGAATGTGTCGATCGCAGCGACAGGCGATCAATCAGAGCTTCTCTTCTTTACTTTCTCCGCATCGCTCGTCCTGCAACACGCGACGACCATGCGATTGATTCCGCCAAAGTCGACGATCAGTTTCGCGCCCACTCACCAAGCCGGCGATCAGAAGCTCGACGCGTTGCTCGCCGAATTTGCGGTTGAACTCGCGAACGACAAACCCGGCAAAGAGATCGTGATGCGCGCGTTGGTCGAACAGGTGCTGGTCCATATACTGCGGAACTACTCACAGCCTCGACTCTCCGATCAGCTCGAACTCTCGCGCGTCGGCTTGATCGACAGGCGCATTCGCCGCTCCGTCGAATTGATGCACACTCAACTCGACCAGGATCTCACGCTGCGAGCACTCGCGGCCGCCTCGTATCTCTCACCGTTTCACTTCGCACGCCTGTTCAAGAAACTGACCGGCTCGACACCGCACAACTATCTCGCCGGCATTCGCGCCACCCGCGCGCAGTTGTTACTCGCCGCCACCGAGCTCTCGATCACCGAAGTCGGCGCACAGGTCGGCTACTTGAGCGCGAGTCACTTCACGAAAGCATTTCGACTCGCGACCGGCGCCACTCCACGTGAATTCCGCAAAGGTTTGGTCGCCAACAACAGCGATGGCGCAATGCGTCGCCAATAATGAGCAAGATCCAGCGGTTCAAACCCGTATCTCCTCGTTATTATCTTTAATCATGCCAGTCGACAAACCAACACAGATCGCACCAGCAGAAGGAAAACTCGGAGTCCTCTTGGTCGGACTCGGCGCCGTCAGCACTACGTTCATCGCCGGAGTTGAAGCAATTAAGAAAGGTTTCGCCCAACCGATCGGCAGCCTGACTCAGATGAGCACCATTCGCCTCGGTAAACGAACCGAGAACCGCGTCCCTCTGATCAAAGACTTCGTGCCGTTGGCCCAGTTGAAAGATCTCGTCTTCGGCGCCTGGGACATCTTCCCCGACTCTGCTTACGATGCCGCACTGAACGCCGGTGTGCTTGAGAAGGAACTCCTCGCCCAACTCAAAGAACCGCTGCGGAAGATTCGTCCGATGAAAGCCGTCTTCGACCAGACTTACGTGAAGCGCCTGAGCGGAACCAACGTCAAGACCGGCAAGACGAAGTTTGACCTGGCCCAACAACTCATCGACGAAATCAACGACTGGAAGAAGAAGAACAAGTGCTCGCGGCTGGTGATGATCTGGGCGGCTTCGACGGAAATCTTTCTCAAGCCGCACGCCGTTCACAGGACACTCGACTCGTTCGAGAAGGCGATGCGCGAGAACCACAAAGCGATCGCGCCCTCGATGATCTATGCCTACGCCGCGCTCAAGTCGGGAATTCCCTTCGCGAACGGCGCGCCGAACCTGACGGTCGATATTCCGGCGCTCATGACGCTCGCCGACAAGAACAAGCTCGCGATCTGCGGCAAGGATTTCAAGACCGG
>DASTOZ010000690.1:0-5448 GCA_035762365.1 Pyrinomonadaceae bacterium
ATGAAAGAGTTTGAACGCAGGAATGGCTGAAGGCTCCGATCACGAGAACCTCACGTTCACGATCGGGCCGGATGATGTTGGTGTGCGGCTCGACGCCTTTCTCGCGTCGCGCATCGAACGCTGGAGCCGCGCGCGACTGCAACGCCTGATCGAATCCGAAGACGTTCTCGTCAACGGCAAACTCGCCAAGCCGTCGTACAAACTCCGCGAACACGACGAGCTCGAAGTCGAACTGATCTCGCCCGCGACCACAAGTTTCACGCCCGAAGCTGTCCCAATCGAGATCGTTTACGAAGACGACACGCTCGTCGTCGTCAACAAACCCGCTGGAATCGTGGTCCACCCCGCGGCAGGCATACATTCGGGCACACTCGCCAACGCGCTCGCCTACCACTTTCAACAACTGCCGAATGCGAGCAGCGTCCGGTCCGGCATCGTGCATCGACTCGATCGTGATACTTCCGGCTTACTCGTCGTCGCGAAGACTGAAGCCGCACTCGAGAACCTTTCCGATCAGTTTCGCGCACGAACTGTTTACAAGTCTTACGCGGCGCTGGTCCATGGCCGCGTCCCGCAGGATTCAGGCAAGATCGAACAACCGCTGGCCCGCGATCCGGCTAATCGCACGCGGATGGCCGTCGTGCGTGGCGGCCGCAGCGCGCTTTCTCTGTATCGCGTGAACCGTCGTTTCAACCGTTTCACACTGCTCGAGGTGGAGCTGAAAACCGGCCGGACGCACCAGATTCGCGTCCATCTCGCCTGGCTCAAGCATCCCGTCGTCGGCGACGACACATACGGCGGCGGACGCGACAACACGATCCCGGATCCCCGCCTCAAATCGCAAATCCGCAGTCTCGGCCGTCATTTTCTCCACGCCGAAAAACTCGCCTTCGCGCATCCTGCAACCGGCGAACGCGTGCAGTTTCACTCACCACTGCCGCAAGAGCTCTCTAGTCTATTGATGGAAATTAAGGAATAGGCTCGAAGCGCCGGGTCAACTCCTGGAACTTCGAATCGGACCGCAGCCACTCAAACATCGGATCGATTCGAATCAGCACCAGTCCGGGTTGCCGCGATTGAAACGCTTCGTTCAGGTAATGGATGGTGCGTTCGCTGTCTTTGAGACCCGAGTACACGATCGCGAAGTAAATGCCGGAAATGTAGCGACGCTGCGACAGCGACTGAAGCTTCGAGAGTATGTCCTTCGCCTCGGCGGTCTTGCCCGCCGTGCCGTAAGCAAACCCAAGCGACGAAGACGCCTCCATCTCCGTCTCGATCACCTTGTCAGGTATTGGACCAGCCGGCGGCGCCTTGATGAGCGTTCGCAACTCGGCGATCGCTTCGTTGTACATTCCCTTTTGCACGTACGCCAGTGCGAGGTAGTGGCGCGCGACCCAGAAATCCGGATCGCTCTTCAGTCCCTGTTTGTAGATCGCGATCGCATCGTCGTAGTTGTGCTCGTAGTAGGAATACAGACCATGGTTGGCAGTGATGATCGGCGACAGCGGATCGAGCTTGTGCGCCTCCTCGATCTCAGTCTTCGCCCGATTGAACTTGCCCATCTGCATCAGGTACGACGCGTACCACTGATGCGCGGTCGGATATTTCGGATTTAGTTTCAGCGCCTGCTGAAAATCACTCTCCGCGCCAAGCCAGTCCCAGTCGTACGACAGTCTGACAAACGCGCGCGACGTGTACGCTTCGGCAAGGGTCGGATCGGCGTCGACTGCTTTCTGCGCTGCCGCTTTCGCTTTCGGCATCTCGTCGACAGGCTTCGCTACGCCGATGTCGCACAGCAGCGCATACGAATCGGCGAGACCGGAAAACGCGAGCGCAAACGTCGGGTCCTTCTCTTCCGCGCGTTTGAAATACTCGATGCCGTTGCGGAACCCTTCTTCGTTGCGCTTGTTCCAGAAGTAACGGCCCTTCATGTAGAGCTGATACGCTTCGGCGTCTTTCGTGTAACGCCTGGACAGCTTCTCTTCGTCCTCGCCCGACAAGCGCAATCGCAAACTCTGCGAGATCTTTCGCGACACTTCATCCTGCACCGACAAGATGTCAGTCACGTTGCTGTTGTATTCGTCGCCCCAGATCTGTGAACCGTCGGCGACTTTGATCAACTCGGTCCTGATAACGAGCCGGTTGTCGATCGCTATCAATCGTCCGGTCAAAACTGCTCCCACATTCAGGTTTCGACCTGCTTCGACCGGATCCATGTTCGAACTCTTGAACCGAAACGAGGCATTGCGCGACATCACGCGCAAGTTCGGCAACTGCGAAAGACTGTTGATGATGCTCTCCGTGATTCCGTCAGACAGATACTCGGTGTTCGGATCTCTCGTGTCGTTGACGAAAGGCAGGATCGCGACGGAATTGATCGACGGCGTCGCGCGTGTAAAGTAAACAATGATCCCGATGCAGACGGCGGCGAGCACCGCGGGAATCGCGTACTTGAGCCAGTTCGTTCTACTCGGCTCCGTGATCGCGCTGGCGCGAGGCCCGGCTGATTCGGCCACTGTCTCTACCTGCGATCGGGCAGTTGTGATCTGAGTGATCGTCCTCGTTTCCGCTGCGTGATCAGCCTGACGCTGCGCGACCGCCTTCTCGCCCGTTGACGTGTGGACCTCGTCGCGTAGCTGCTCGAGATCGAGTTTTAGATCGGTGACCGTTTGATAGCGCTTCAGTTTGTCCTTCGCCAGCGCTTTCGTCACGATGCGGTCCAACTGTCGCGGCACGTTCGGCGCGTGCTGCACCAGCGGCGCCGGATCGTGATCGATGATCGAGACACGCGTGTGACTGTCAGTCCGGCCCTTGAACGGCGGTTGACCGGCGATCATTTCGTACAGCACGACGCCCAGACTGAAAACATCGGAGCGCGTATCGATCGTGTCGCCCTGCGCCTGTTCGGGAGACATGTAACCGCTCGTTCCCATGATGATGCCGGGATTCGTTTCCGAAATCGGCATCGTTACTGCTTCGGGATCCGCTGCATTCGATTCGCGGTCGGTGAGTTTCGCCAGTCCGAAGTCGAGAACTTTTACGATGCGATCGCGAACGAAACGATCCTGCCGCAACATGATGTTCTCGGGCTTGATGTCGCGATGGACGATGCCCGCTGCGTGCGCGGCTTCGAGCGCCATCGAGACTTGGATCGCTACTCCGAGCGCTTCGTCGAGCTTCAACGGCTCGCTCCACAGACACTGCCGCAACGTCTCGCCTTCGATGTATTCGGTCGCGATGTAGTATTTGTCGCCCGCTTCGCCAATCTCGTAGACAGTGAGTATGTTGGGATGGTTCAACGCGAGGATCGCGCGCGCTTCCTGTCGAAAACGTCGTAATCGGCTCTCTGAGCGAGTGACTTCTTCCGGAAGGACCTTCAGCGCGACCTTGCGTCCGTGTTGTTTGGTGTCTTCGGCCAGGAAGACTTCGCCCATGCCGCCCTTGCCGAGCCTGCGCAGGATGCGATAATGGGCAATGTACTCGGGAGGCGAATCGTCGCTGACTGAATTCGAGCTGTGTGAGTTGTCGGGCATGAAGGTGTTGCGCGACTCCGTTGGGCCGATCAGTTCCGGCGCATTCTACCACCCTTTACACGTGTTTCCTGATTCGGGAGCTCAAAATACCCAAGGGCAACAGGGTTCGGTGTAACGGCATCGAACCGCCGTACCCGGCAGACTCAGGGTCGTCCCCTGAACTATAATCCAGAACGCATGTCAACAGTTCGAATACGCACTTTAGTCACATCTTTTTCAGCGGTTTGCATCATTGCTGCCGCGTCGCTGACCGTCTCTGCGCAAAAACCCAAAGCGAGTCCGACGCCGCTGCCGCAAGATCCGCAGGGTACTGTCCGAATTCCTGTGCGCCGCGTGCGTCTGCCGATCACTGTTCAGGACAAGAAAGGCAACTTTGTCCCCGGCCTGACGCAAAGAGATTTCATGATTCTCGAAGACAAGGTGCCGCAGACGATCGAAACGTTTTCAGACGACGCGGTGTCGCTGCCGATCTACGTCGCGGTGCTGATGGATACTTCGCCATCGACGGCAGGCAAGTTGAAGTTTCAACAAGAGTCGGCGATGAATTTCATCCAAACCGTCGTTAAGGCGCGCAAAGATCGCGTGCTCTTCGGCACGTTCGACGATGAGATCACGCTGCTCCAGGATTTCACCGACAAACTGGATCTGCTCGACAAAGCCGTCAACGGTGTGAAGAAGATGGGCAAACAAACTGCGCTATTCGACGCAGTGTGGCAATTCTGCGACGAGAAAATGCGCTCCGTTCCCGGCAGGCGCGTTCTGTTGCTCGTCACCGACGGTGAAGACACTTACAGCCGCGCAAATATTCGCGACGCCATCGACATCGCGCAACGTACCGAGACGACAATCTTTGCGATCTCTACCAAAGCGGGATTCTTGTCCACTGTTCCCGGCGTTGAAGCCGGTCAGGTTGCCGACAAGAAAGATCGCGATCTGCAAACGCTGGCGGAGGAGACCGGCGGCCAGGCGTTTTTCACCGGTGATATGCTCGCGCTCGAACGCGCCTTCAACAAGATTTCGAAAGAGTTGCGCGCGCAATACCTCGTTACTTACGACCCGACGAACAAGACTTACGACGGCGCGTTCCGCAAGATCGATGTGAAACTCGCCGACGGCCACGGCGATCTGAAAGTAAGAACCAAGCGCGGCTACAAGGCCATCGCCGACAGCGTGCTTCAATAGGAAGTGGCCATAGGATTACGAAGTAAGATGCATTACCAACATTTCAACCGCTCGTTCGTACTGCTGCTCCTCGTCGTCGTCGCCGTTTGCGTCGGATTCGCCACTCGAACGCTGTCGGCGTCCAACAAGCAAGACGTAGCCAGTGCGATGCCGTCGCCGTCGCCGTCGCCGCGCAATCGGGATGACGTACCGCAGGACTCCGACGAAGTAATCAAGACGGAAACCAACCTCACGAACATCTTCTTCACTGCCGCCGACAAAAACAAACGGTTCGTCAGCGACCTCAAAGCGGAAGACATCCGCGTGTTTGAAGACGGCCAGCAGCAGGACATTTTTACATTTCAAACCAACATCGATCTGCCGCTGTCGCTCGCGATTCTGATCGATTGCAGCGCTTCGGAAGAACGCACGTTGCCTGACGAAAAAGAGGCCGCGCGTGCGTTTCTCGAAAACATTCTGCGCCCGGCCGGCAAAGACGAAGCGGCAATCCTGTCGTTTACCGGAGAAACGACTCTCGAGCAGGGTTTTTCGGGAAACATCGAGCGCCTGAGACGGGCGATCGATCGTGTCGAGTTTGTGCCGCCCTCGGGTTACATCGGCGGTGGAGTTGTCGTTAACGGAACGCCGCCGATCTCCGGGACCAACCAGGCCATCGCCGGATCGACTGCCATTTGGGACGCGGTTTGGGCCACCTCGGAAGAGCTCATCGGGACCTCCGCCGAGCATACGCGCC
>DASTOZ010000691.1:0-16901 GCA_035762365.1 Pyrinomonadaceae bacterium
ATGGCTCGTTAGCAGTTGCGAGAGCGTTTTCACACTGAAGAACTTGATGTGCCCGCCGTCGTGCAGCGCCGAGAAGTGCGCATCCATGCGGCCGGTGACAGCGAGCGCCAGGTTCTTCAGATAGCCGTGATAAGGCGTGCCGAGCAGTAGGTGACCGCCGGTCTTCAGAAGCATACCGGCCGCTTCGAGTAAATCCGACGGGCGATAGAGATGCTCGATCACGTCGCTCGAGATCACGAGATCGAAGCTTTGACGTCCCGTTAGCTCTCGATTGATGAGCGCCTCGACAAACTTCACTTGCGGGTACGTTCGTTGTGCGATGCGGATACCGCTGCGTGACGCGTCGATGCCGGTGACTTCATACCCGAGTGACGCGAGACGCCCAGCGATGTGCCCGTTGCCACACCCGAGATCGCAGATCGATTTGACGCCCTCGAGCTTCTGGACCCGCGCCACGAACACCTCGGTCAGCTTTTCGCCGGACGCGCCGTTGGCCGCGCGCTCGGTGTGCCACTCAAACTCGGTGTACGCCGGCGCTGCCATTTGCTATCTCGATGTAAAGTTCAGCCAAATCAGTTGCGACTCGTTCCCACGAATAGGATGCCGAGACGGACTTCCCTGCTTTGCCGCGTTTCGCGAGTTCCTGCCGGTCGCTCAGCGCTGCGGCGAGCGTCTCAGTTAACGCGTGCTCTTCGACTGGAGCGATCCAACCCGCGTTAGCAGCTTCGATCTCGCCGGCGAGATTCACATGCGGGCTGATCAGCACCGGCACGGCACGCGCGAGGGCTTCCATCACACATAGTCCAAAATTCTCCTGGTAGGACGGAAGCGCAAGCAATGATGCGTTTCGCAGCACCTCTTCTTTTCGTTCACCGTCGAGCCAGCCGGTAAACATAATTCTGTCTGACGCGGCGGCGGCGTTTCGCTTGAGCAGCGCAACGTGATCGTCCGGTCCATGACCGGCAATTATGAGTTGCCAATGATCGAATTCTGCGCGCTGCGTCAACTCAATGAAGGCATCGATCAGAACATCAAGTCCTTTCTTCGGATGGAGACGAGACAGGACCAAAATGTATGGCTTCTCCGCGCGAATGCCGTTTGTCGCTTCGGAAATCGCGTCAATACCGAGCGGTATGACCTTCCCGTGATTGACGCCAAGCAGTGTTTCCGTCGCCGTCCTCTCGGTTTGCGATGTGTAGTGGACGCACGCTGCACCGGTCACCATCGTCCGGCCAACGAGCGACCAGAAGAAGCGCTTGCGTAGCGGTTTCTGTTTCATGCTCCACGGGTCGAGCGTGCCGAGCGGCCTGATCACGTACGGAACGCCAGCCCTTCGAAACGCCCGCGCCGCGGCAACCGACGAGTGATTGAACACAGCATGAATATGGCCCAGATCAAAACGATCGGCATTCGCATCCAGCCATACCGAAAGCGGCCGCGAGTATTTGAACGACGCGCCTAACTGCGCCGGAAAAAAGATCGCGGGCACACCTTCGTAATCAACAACTCGACCGCATTGAACCTCACGCACGTCAGCATCGGTCGCTGCCAGCAACACTTCAATTCCCCGCTTCCGGAGTTGTCGGCACATCGGCACGATCGCCATACCCGGTCCACCGGAACGTTCCGACACCGAAGGTATGACGTGAAGAACTCTCATTACGCCGTGACCTTATTGATCTCGCACCATCGCGCCAACGCATACAATGCCCACGGCCGCGACCAGCCGATCGCGCGTGGCTTCTGCAAAAACTTTCGCCAAACGTCTCGCACACCGCCGGCTGTCAACCCCGTGTCAGCGATTCGCGCTTCGCCTTCCAACACAGATCCGATCTCCGTGCGCAACCGATCCTGCATCCACTTCTCGAACGGCAACGTGAAACCCATCTTCGGACGCGCCAACAAACCTCGTGGCAGCAGGTCCGCAACCGCATCCGCCAGCAACGGCTTCGCGACGCCATTCGAACCGTTGCTCAACTTCCACTTTCCCGGAAGCGAAAGCGCAAACTCGACCACCTTCACATCGACGAACGGCACACGCACCTCGAGCGAATGGGCCATGCTCATCGCATCCGTGTCGCGCAGCAACGTGTTCGTCATGTAACCGCGCAACTCGAGCTCGGAAATTTGGTTCACGATATCTCCGCTCACTTCGAAACGGACTCGATCCTCGTGCGACGGCCGGCGTCGCGTCAGTTGCGACACGTAATCCGGTGCGAACAGTTGACGCGCAATGCGATAAACGTCCGCCGCCGTGCAATCGCTTGCCGCCAATTGCCAGAACTTGCTTCGCTGCGTCGAACCGTTCAATGCGAACTTTCCAAACCCTGATGCGGCCCGCAGCAATCGCTTGGTCAACGGCGACGTCGCCTCGACTTTCAGCGCGCGTTTGAAGCTCGGGTAACCCGCGAACAGTTCGTCTCCGCCGAGCCCTGAAAGCGCGACTGTCACACCCGCGTGCTTCACCGCCTTTGCAACGACAAACGTGTTGACGCCGTCCATCGTCGGCTGGTCCAACGACGCGAGCGCCTGCGGCAACAGTTCCAACAGGTGGTCTTCGTTCAGTCGCGTTTCGCAGTGATCGGTGCGGAACTTCGCCGCGATCGTCCGTGCGTGAGTTGCTTCGGAGTACTCGGGTTCGTCGAAGACGACGCTGAACGTTCGTGGCGGTTCGCCGCTGATGCGGCTCGTCAAAGCGACCATCGCGCTCGAGTCCGTCCCGCCCGACAGAAAAACTCCCAACGGAACGTCGCTGACGAGGTGCAGGCGAACGGATTCTTCCAACTCGGATCGCAGTCGAGCGACGGCCTCCGCACGGCTACGTAAACCGCCTACCTCGAGTGGAGCACGTATCTCACCGTGCGACGCAGTGAACTCGCCAATCGTCACCTCGATCTTTCCGTCCTCATTGCCCCGCACTTGCAGGCACTGACCGGGCGACAACTGTCTCACGCCTTCGACGATCGTGAGCGGCGCCTCAACCGAACCGCATGCCAGGTACGAATCAACTCCATCACTGCTCAGTTTTCGCGGCACGAGCCCACTCGCGAGCAGCGCCCGCACTTCAGATGCGAAAACGAACAGGTGCTCCGTGCGATAGTAGTAAAGCGGCTTGATGCCGAGAGGATCTCGCACGACCAGCAACTCGCGCCGGCGCTCGTCCCACAAACCGAACGCAAACATCCCTCGCAAACGGCGAAACGCGTCGATGCCCCACTCACCATAGGCACGCAGCACGACTTCCGTGTCGGAACTCGATCGCCACGCTTGCGCTCGACTGTGTGCGCAGTTGTCGAGCTCCTTGCGAAGTTGTTTGAAGTTGTACGTCTCGCCGTTGTACGTGATCCAATTACCCGTTTCCGGATCGTGCATAGGCTGATGACCGGCGGCGGACGTGTCGATGACTGCCAGCCGCGTGTTTCCGAGAACAACATCGCCGCACACCACGGTTCCACGATCGTCTGGACCACGATGCGCCAGTGCAGCATTCATCCGCGTTACTGCTTCGGCGTGAGAAGCAGGATCGGCGGTGCTAAAGATTCCGGAAATGCTACACACCGATTGTCTGTCGCGCGAACCGCACGAAGCGCTGCGATCCGTTTTGCAACGTGTGTTCCTTCACGCTCTCTCTCGCTCGTTGCGATCGTTCGGCAAGCTCTTCATTTGTGAGCGACGCGGCCTCGCGCATCGCAAACAGAATCGACATCTCATCACCGGCGGGAACCAGCCACCCGTTGACGCCCGTTTGCACAAACTCCAGCGCCGCGCCCATCCGCTTCGTCGCGATCACCGGCAGGCCCGAAGCGAGCCCCTCCGGAACCACCAGCCCCCAACCGTCATATCGCGACGGCACGCACAACACATCTGCCGATGCATACAACTCCGGCAGCTCACTCCAATCTTTAAAGCCCGTAAACTCAACTCGGTCGCTCACCGGCCGCAGCACCTGCCTCAGCGACGCCAGCAACTCTCCATCGCCCGCAATCCTGAGCCGCACGTCGGGAATCTCAGCCGCGAGCTGGACAAACGCGCGCGCCATCAGGTCAACACCCTTGCGCTCGATCAGCGAACCGCAAAACAGAAACACGCGTTCCGATCCGGACCGTGAACGCGCGCGCGCAAACCGCTCGAGATTCGAGAAGTAAGGCAAGTTGAAATAGGAGCGACTTGGTCCAAACTCCCGCCGGTATTCATCGACGGCAAACTTCCCAATCCCCCAAATCGGCGCCGACGAACCATGCAGCCTCGCGAGCTTCCACCGCCGCAACAAGCGTCCACCCAAACCGGCCCACCGTGGCAGTCGAAAGCCCGGACGCTCGCCCCAGAAACACCATGGACCACCACGCGAGGCGCGCTCCCCGATCAACTCCGTCGCATGTGAATGAAAGTAGTAATTAAAGACGACGAGATCCGCGTCACGCACCGCGTCGCGCGCGCCGTCGATACCACACTCCATCTCAATAGATTGGTGTCGAATGTCAGGCCGCGTCCACTGTCGGAGCGGATCGCGGCTGCGCAGGTATCCGACCTTCAGCTCGCAACTCCTCTGCTTCTCGATCTCGTTGAAGAGCTCGACCTGATAAGGCGACGGCGAATCGGTCAGCACGAAAACTTTCATCCGATGTTCACAGCGAGCGAGCGCGTCTCAACTTGATGAAGAGTTGCGAGAGTCCAACCCACGCCAGTACAACGTAACTCACGAGAATCAACTCGAGGATCGAACGCATGCCGGAGAACAGCGCCATCACGACGATGCTGTAGATCACCAGCGCGCCCTGTGTCGTCGCACGTTTGAGCAGGCCGCTCGCCATCGCCGCGATGCGTCCATAGAACCAGCCGCCGAGCGCGATGCCGAACAATCCGAGCGACATGTAGAGTTCGCCGATTACCGAATACGAGTACGACACGCCTTCGACGCCAAGCGCCGTCGGCAAATCAAATCCGGGATCGACGGGCTTCTCCGGCCAGAACACGCGCGGCACCGGCCGCACCAGCACGTACACCAGGTACTTGTGATAGACGTACCCGTGCGCGTGCGGAATGAGCTGAATGATCTGGCAGAGACGATAGAAGTTGTCGTCGACACGCAGGTGTTGCACCTCAAGCAACTGACTCTTCTCTCTCCTGCTGCTCAGCGTGCTGTCGGTGTTGCCGATGAGCGCGCCGAGTCCGACGTTCCGGTACTCGAGCATGATCTGCAACGCCAACAGCAGCGCGACGATCGCAAAACCCGTCGCGACCAGATGTTTGATGCGCAGTCGCTGCTGGTCCAGCACCCACAACACGAGCGCCATGCCCGCGACGACTCCAATCACCCTGCGGCTGCCGCTCTGCGCCAGAAACAACGTCATCACGATCGACATGCCGATGCAGATCATCGTTCGCGGACTGCGCAGCCCTGCGCGCCGGGCGATCACGACGGTGAGAATCGGCAGCAGATAGCCGAAGTACTGCAAGTGATCGAGAAAGGCGTCCCAGCCACCCAACTGTCCGCGGCCCCACGGCGCCGCCCAGCGTTCCTGGCCCAGGTAATGGACCATCGCGGAGATGTTGAAGTCGCACGCGATCGCGAAGTTCAACATGCCGATCAGGAAACAGGCGATCGCGAGTGCGAAGTAGGTGTTCGGGGAAAATTCCTGCGAGACGGAGCGAATCAACGGCGACGGTATTCGCCACGGCCGCCGAATCGCGCCCAGCCAAACCATGCTGACAAACAAACCGATGCCGATGAAAGCAGTTCTCACTTCGTCGGCAGTGATGTAGTCGAGCGAGTACACGCCCTGGAGCAGATCGAGCAGCAGCCAGTAGATCGGTGCGAGCGCCAGCAGCGATTCGCCGCGCAGGATTGCTTTCGGTTGTCTGAGAGCGGCGGCAAACGGCCCGGTTGCAAGCCCCGCCGAGAGCACGAGCGCTGGATAGAACAACGCGCCTGGCGGCGCCGGATCTTCCGGCACGAGCAGCACGGCAACGATCGTAGCCATGCCGGTGCTGAAGACTCCGAGCAGTGTCCAGCGCCACGTCAGAGACGGCGCGCCTGCGAGACTGAGTGGAAACCGGTTCCAGGTAGCGGCGGATTGCATCGATTACAAGCTCGATAACGACGTGGCTAGTGACTGCAAACTGAATCGCTCGTCAACGCGCGAGTTTTCCGACATCGCCTGGAGCGTTCCGGGCGAGCGCAGCAACTGATGCAGCACATCGGCGATCGCTGTCGCAGAAACTGTTTCGAGAATCATCCCGTTCGTACCGTTCGTGACGACGTCGCCGCAGTACGGAGTCGCGATTACAGGCAGCTTCCACGCCTGCGCCTCGAGCTGCGTCAGACCGAAGCCGTCGGAAAACGTAGGCAGAATGAACACGTCTGCGTCGCGATAATAGCGGGCAACATCGTTTCGTGGAGCGACGCCGAACCACTTGATCCTGTCTTTTAGTTCGTGCGGGATGTCGACTTGCAGTGGCCCAACAAACCAGAACTCAACCGGTTCGCCTGCCATTTGCTTCACTGCGTTGAATAGTTGAATCGCACCTTTGCGAGAGTTGATCTGGCCCAGGAACAGGACGCGCAGCGGACGTTCACTCGTAAAGGCGTTTGGATACGTGCGTGTGAATGTGCTTGCTTCGGCCGGCGGCTCGAACGCCAGCGGGACGACTCGTATCTTCCGGGCGCGAATGCCTGCGCTCACCAGCGCCCGCCGCGACCACGTCGAGTTCACGACGATGGTGTGGGCCAACTGACACTCACGATCCCATTGTTTCCAGTACTCGCGCGGCGCGCGTTGCCAGGAACTATCGCCGGCAGGTGTCTGTTCGGCGACGATGTCTTCCTCGACCGGACCCGGATCGATCTGGCCCAACACGGTGCGCCAGCCGCGCTCGCGAGCAAGGTTGAAGATCCGCTCGGCGGCGTAACTGTAAGCAAAGACGGTCAGGTTCGCTGGCGCGCGATCGCGTGCAATTTGATCGGCGACGAAGCGTTGAAACCAGTCGTTTCGTTTGCTGATGAGGTTCCAACCCGTCGCGCCCGTGATCTGCGACCGCAGTGCAAACGTCACGGCGCTTCCATTCGACGCGGAGACGCGCGCGGACGATAGGTCCGGATGAAAGCGTCCGGCGAGTCCGCTGCGCAACGAACGCAACACGGATCCGGGTCGAATCCAGAGGTCTGTGATCAGTTCTCGCAAGAGACCGCTTTGTTGCAGCGCGCGGGGAACGACGTAGTGCTCGCGAGCGCCGAGTTGACAGCACAGCCAGCCAGAATGTGAAACGGCGACCACGTCAGCTATAGGCTTGCGTGCGACGGTGCGCGACGCAGCGCGAGATACGACCGCACAGAACGACTGCTCACGGTTAGACGGAAGTGACGGTGCGCCCGCAAGTGCCCGGGAATCATGGTGAGGCCGCGCCAGATGCCGCGGTGTCGCCCGTGCCGTAACAACCAGAGCACGCGGTTGGCGCATTGCCACATGCCCACGCACCACAATGCAATCGGGTAGCGAAGATAGGCCAGCAGTGCGAGGTTCGCGATGCTGCCGGCGGTGACGTGCGGCTCCGCATGCCGCTTCAAGTCGGTGTCATGAAAAACTCGAAGCCACGAACTGGCCAGGATCCTGCCGCCTCGCGCATGCAGACGAAGCGCGAGGTCGGTCTCTTCCATGCCGTACGCGACCGGCAACGGAACGTAACCTCCCGCTTCGACGAAAGCATTGCGTCGAAAGACACAAGCACCACCGCAGAAGTCCGCAGTCCATTGGGCCTTGCGTTCGTCGAGACTGATTGCTTGACCGGCGTGGTAAAGCGACGCGCAAACGATCGACGCATCTGGAAATCGATCGAAGAGTTGCTGCACGCGTGCGAAGTAATCGGAGTCAATGGGGTACGAATCGTCGTCAAAGCTGGCGACGAACTCGTGACTCGCCGCAGCGATCAATTTATTACGCCCGCCGCCTGGCCCAACGCGCTCACTGCTCGTTAGCACGCGCAACTCGGGAAACGCAGCACGGATCGCTTTTTCACAATCGCGGCGGTTGCCGTCGACGTGCACGAGGACCTCATCCGGTTTCGGATCGCACGATTCGAGGATGCGAAGCGTGTTCAGTGTCTGATCGACCCGTTCGTAAGCGGTGACGATGGCGGAAATACTTACTCTCTGCATAGGTGCGCGCGAAGTATGTCGGCAAGCGCGGTGGCGCCATTGAGGTTTGGATGAAAGCCGTCGCGATAGAAGAGCTGTTCGGGTGCTGCTCTTGTTTTCAACGCGGATCCCCAGTCGAAAAACTCAGTTCGTTCGGCGTTCGAGACCTCGCGGAGTTTCGTGTTAACCCAGGTGAAATACGCACTCGAGCCTGGGAACTGCGCTTCGTCAACCGGCAGCAATCCGAGCACCAGCACGCGCGTGTTCAGCTCTCGCAGCCGATGCAACAACGTCGTGAGGTTCGCAGCAAGTGTGTCAATGTCCATGAGCGGTCGGGCTGGGCCGTGCGTGAGCAACTTCAGACGTGTCCTTTGCTTCATCGCGTCGATCGCCTGTTGCTTTGCTTTACGCCACCACGTGGCGGAGAAATAACAACGCGGATCCATCGCGGCATAACCGCGCCACGACGACGGCACCCACGAAGGCCAGTTCCCATCGTGCAACGCCGCAGGCCTGATGATGCTTTCCAAACTCCCACGAAAGATCACGACCAGCTCGGGTCGTAACGTGCGGAGCAGTGGCAACCAGGCGAGATCGGTCTCGATCGTCTGTCCTTCGCACGCCAAATTCCAGCACCACAGATCGGAGGCAAATTGGTCTCGCGCAAGGTTCATCTTGCCGGCGATGTTGAAATCAACAAATTCACTTGGATTAAAGTGTCTCAATCGCAACTCATGAACATTAAGTTCTTTAGTGGCTCTGATCTGTGTCACGAGCTCGGTGACATAACTAATTCTCTTCCAGCCAACGCCTTCTGTCAGACTGTCGCCGAGAAACACCCAATTCATGTCCTGATCAGGATGCGACCGAAAGCGCGCAGTCGCCCACTCAACGGTTCTGCGAAGCCGCGAAAGTTCAGCCGGCGCACGCAGCCGAGAAACTGCCCAAGTGTTTCCACGCCGAAGTACAGCACGACCAGGCCGAACGCGCGCAGGAAGTGATACTGGAGCGTTCGGCGCAGGATGAAATAGCGATTGAAGAGATCGTCTTCCGCCGCGAGAAACTTCGTGACCCGCCCGCCAGGCGCGTGATGATGGGCCATGCGAGCATCCGGACAGAACATGATCGGCCCCGCGCGTCGCAGTTTGAGCCCGAGGTCGACGTCTTCATTGATCGTGCAACGATGCAGAAAGAAATCCGAGAAACCGCCGACGCTCACGAACGCGGAACGTCGGACGAGGCTACTTCCCGAACCGAGCCATTCCATTGCTTGCGGTGTAGGCGGCACGGGATTGAAGCCGAACCGCAGCAGTGGACCAACGACTCTTCCCTGCCACTGCTCGCGTTGCAGTTTCAGGATGCGACGTAAGTAGAATTGCCAGATTCGCGTTGGATCGGGCCACGTCTGGTTGTTGAAATCGGCGGTGACGGCGCTGGTATCGGCCTTTGTTTCCAGCAACGCGATCATCTGCTCCACGCAATCGCGTTCGAGAACGACGTCGTCGTCGAGCAGCAACAGGTAATCGCCGCGGGCGATCTCGATTGCAGCCATGCGCTGGCGCACGGCGTTTGGCGGCGACACGAAGAGGCATCGCACCGTCAACCCGCTCGATTGCCAGTTGTTGATAAAGTCGCACGTTTCCTGCTCGGCGCTGCTGACGATCACCTCGTCGACCGGGTGCGTCTGGGCGGCGAGCGATTGGAGTAACGCGTTCAGCGAATCGATACGGCCGATCGTTGGGACTATTGCGCTAATCACGTCGCCGGTAAAACCAGAAGCTGGAACTCACCGAATCGCCCGGCCACAATTCAGCGACGGCGGATCGATGGTCCAGTGTCAGCCAATGATTCGCGAGCGCGACCTGAAACTCGCGATTGAACGAGAGAAACGCTTCCAGCAGGTATTGTTCGTTCAGCGCGAGTCGCCGCTTCAGCAGCCACTCGGCGGGATAATCGTGCGGGAAGAAGATGTCGTGCACGTGCACCCACACGCCGGGCCTGAGTTCGGGCAGCACTTCGAGAAACTCGTAACAGACGTCGCTGCCGAACTTCACCGTGTGGCTCGAATCGATGAAGAGAATGTCGTTCGCTTCGAGCTGCGAAAAGAACCCGACGTCGATCTCGCGTGGTAGCCCCAGTCCTCCACAACTTCGGGATGGCTTTGCGCGAGAAACATGACGTGTCGCATCGCGCGGTTGATGAGTTTGGTGACCACGAACTTACCCGGAACCTAAAGCCCGATCGAACACTGCTTGCACCGTTTCGTGTGAAAAATAGCGGCGACCGACTCTCAAAGCCGTTCTTCCAAGCTCAAGGCGATGCGCAGTGTCGTTTGCCAGTCGACGCACCGCAGGATCAAGACCTTCCGGCGTTTGAACCACTTCCGCGACGCCTGGATTCTCGTTGGCCCATCGGACCGCGGAACAGTAGTCCGGACCATAGATCAATAAAGGCATGCCGACCGCCGTGCAGTCCGCGAGCTTACTTGGAAAGGCCATCTTCATGTTGCTTTTGTCGCACCCGTCGAACGACATGGGTATGAACAGCGCGTCGGCCTCTTCACGCAAACGACGCATCAGCTCGGGCCAGCTCAACAGCCCACCGATCGTGACGTTCGGCAGATCGAGTCCGGTTTGTCGGGCATGGTCCGTAGTCAACGGTCCAAAGATCAGAAGGCGTCCGCGAATCGCGCTCAACGCATCGTGCAACGCGATCAACGCGCGCGTGTATCCGTTCGTGTTAATCGTGCCGGCAAAGGCAATCGTGAACTGGTGATCGTTGCTGGCCAATCGCGCCGGTGGTTCGGCGAACTCGGCCACATCCGCAGCGCGACTCGGATAAAGCACCTCCGCCGTCTCGCCGTAACGCCGCTCGTAAGCAGTCTGCATCGACGGCGAAACACACATCCGCGATTGCGCCTGCCTGTAAACTCGACCGAATCTCGTGTCGAGCCACTTGCGCAAACTACGCGGCACATTCGCTGCCCGCGGCCAATCATCATGGACCATCAGGTGCAGCGGCACACCGCGCGTCTCAGCCATGCGCGCCGCCGCCAACCATCCGAATCCATGCGCCACTGTCAGTATTGAATCGAACCCGGCGCCATTCAGCGAGGCTGCAATCTTCGGCGCGATCCGCGTCCCACGATGCGAATACCAAACGACAGCCTGCGGATGAAGCCGCGTATTCAACCACCGCTGCTCGGCGATCGGCCATGACAGGTACTTCGCGTTCGCCAGCCGCCGCGACGGCTGTGACACTGTCGTCCCGGATTCGAGGATCGTCAGCTTTCCCGCCGGATAGTTCGCCAATAACCGATGCAACAACGCGGATCCGTGATACGTCGCCTCAACCGGAACGTCCCCGACGTAAAGCAGCGACATCGCCTACACCTGATAAACGCGCCGCATCCAGTCAGCCGTCAATCGCATCCCGTCTTCCAGGCTGTACGAATTCCTGTGATCCAGGTCGCGAACGGATTTCGATGTATCGACGCGCTTCAGCTTCGTTGTCAGGATCTCAGAATCCTGATGGTGGACCAGTGAAGCACGGGCGCCGGTGACCTTCAGCACCACCTCCGACAGCTCTTCGATCGTGTGCAGATCGTTGCCGCCGATGTTGTAAGTCTCACCCGGATGAAAGTTCTCGCTGATGTTCGCTACGGTGCGGACGGTGTCTGCGAGGTAAGTCGACGTGCGCGAATGGCCGCGAAACACGGTCCACGGCAGACCGTGGAGCGCGCAGTAGAGAAACCGGCAGTTCACCGATCGATAAGGACTGTAGTACTCGCCTGGACCATAAGTATTGAACAAGCGCACGACAACGCTCTCGGCGCCGTACTGCAACGCCGAGTTGCGGATCTGCATTTCGTTGACCCACTTCGTCATCGCGTAGTCGTTCAGTTGCTTGATCTCATACTCGTCCATCACCGTCTCAACCATCAGATCGGGCCAGTCGCCGTAGACTTCCGACGACGAGAAATGAATCAGCCGAAAACGCAACCGTTCCTGTAAGCGAATGACGTTCTTCGTGCCGATTGCATTCGTGCGCCAAAGCGTTTCGTAAAAGTCTTCGCCGTTCCAGCGTCCGAACTCCGCCGCGCAGTGATAGACGTAATCGAAGGGCCCACAGCGTTCGAACACACGCTCCAACTGGCGAAACTCGCCGACGTCGCAACGCGCGTACAGCGGCACTTCAACATCGGTGCGCAAACTAAACCCAATCTCATCGGCCTGGTGATGCAGGTCACACGACACAACATGATGTCCCCGCCCGCGGAGCTCTTTGATCAGCCCCGCTCCAACAGTCCCGAGTCCACCAGTTACCAGGATGCGCATCGTTTCTCTTGAGCCTTTTGTGCTTTTTGTGCCTTTTTGTGGCTCACGCTTCCTTCTCGTAATACTTCCGCCCGTAGTAACTCTGGTAGTAGTAATAATCGTGCGACTGCACGTTGACGTTGTTCAGCACAACGCCGAGGACTTTGGCGCCGACGTCGTTCAGCAACTGCTTCGAACGCCGCACGATGTGACGCGAGCTCTTGCCGCCGTGGACCACGAGCAACACGCCGTCGACCATCGTCGAGATCAGCACGCCGTCGGTAAACGAACTGATCGGCGGCGAGTCGACGATCACGTGCGTGTAGCGCGCTTGCAGGGCGGTCATCAAGCGGCGCATCTGGTCCGACCCGAGCAGCTCCGCTGGGTTGGGAGGAATCGGACCGGAACTCATCACGTCGAGACCGCTCGCTTCGTCAGTCTCCACGATCGCCAGCATGTCGGCTTCGGTCGCGTCGCTCGAAAGCACCGAACTAAGCCCCTCGCCACCTTCGACATTGAAAATGTGTTGCAATCGCGGTCGACGCATGTCGGCATCGATGATCACGACGCTCGCTCCGGTCTGCGCCAAACTGATCGCGGTGTTTACCGCCGTCGTCGTCTTCCCTTCACCGGGCAAACTCGACGTGACGAGCAGCGACTTGGGCGTCCGGCCGGCAGTCGAAAGCAGCACCGACGTGCGCAGGTGACGATACGCTTCGGCCAGCGGCGAACGTGAGTCGAGATTCATCAACAACTCGCCGTGACCCGCGCCGTTTCCGTTCCCGTTGCCGTTTTGCTTTTGCAGCGCGGTTCCGCCGGAAAGCCCCGGAATTGCCGCACGGCGTGCCGAGCCGCCAACCGTCGGAATAACAGCCAGCGCCGGCAGATGCAGCAGGCGCTCGACTTCTGTGGTCGAATGAACCGTGTCGTCGAGATACTCCAGAAACAGCGCAACGCCGACTCCCAATCCAATGGACAAGAAGAACGTCAACACGATCGTCCGCCCGCGGTTTGGACCAACCGGAGTGTCAGGCGCCAGCGCGTAATCCACGATCGAGATGTTGTTTGGTTTACCTGCCAGCACGACGTCGTTTTCCTTCGCACCCTGGAGCAGTCCGTTGAGCAGCGTGCGGTTTGTCTCGATCTCCTGCTGAATGATGCGGTAGTTAATCGCCGCTTCGTTTTGCGAAAGCGTTTGCGCACGTTGCTCATCGAACGATTTGCGCAACGCTCTTTCGCGTTCGATCGCCTGTTGATAACGCGTGTTCAGATTCGTCAGTATCGTCGCCGACTTGCGATTGAGCAGATCTTTAAGTTGCTTATCGAGCTCACCGATCTGCTGGTCCACTTCTTTCACTTCGGGCGCTTCCTCGGTCGCGTCGACCAGCAGCAACGCGCGCTTCTGTCGCAGATCGACCAGCTTCGACTCGATCTCGTTCGCTTGCTTCGCGTCTGCATCGGCGAGCGCCGTTGCTGCGCCGGGCGCTTTGGCTGCGTTGTAAGCGGCTTCGGCAGACTTCCGTTCACTTTCAGCTTCGAGCAGTTGGCGGTTCAGTCCGGCGAGACGTTCGACGACGGTGTTCTGATTCGGATCGAGCGAGATGATCTGATTGTTGCGCGCGTAGTTGACGAGTCGTTCCTCGCCGGTGCGAATCTGCTGTTGAAGCTCGGCGATGCGCTTCTGAAGAAAACCTCCCGTGGTGCTGTTGGTCTCGGTCTTCTTTTCGAGGTTGGAAAAGACGTAAGTCTCGGCGATCGCGTTAACCACTTTCGACGCGACTTGCGGATCCGTGTGGCTGTATTTGATATCGATCAACCGCGTCTCTTTGTAGTAACCGCGACTCTCCTTCACGGGTTCGACTTTCAAGCCGTTCAAAATCATTGCGACGTACGGCGCGAGTCGCTTCGCTTCGTTTAGATCCTCGCGAGCGGTTGCCTGCGCGACTGAGTTTGTCAGTGGAAGCTGATCCGGTGGTTTCGACGCATCGTCCTGCGGCTGGCCTTCGAGTCCAACCATGCGTCGCAGTCTTTGCCAGGTCGATTGACGTTGCGCGGAGTTGCCTTTGAAGAAGTCGGGATTGTGCTCGAGGTCGAGTGTGCGAACCACGCGCCGCAGCAGTCCCGGACTGACGAGGATTTGGAGCTGCGTGTTGAAGTAGATCGGATCGTCTGTTGGTCCATAAATCGGACGCGTGTTGTTGACGAGCGCGCCAGTATCCTCGAGATCCACTTGCACGCGCGCCTGCGCCTCGTAGAAGTCCGGCTTGCGCGCGACGTAGACGACGGCCATCATCGTGATCAAGGCAACGATCCCGAGCACGAGCCACAGCCGTTTGCGGATGGCGCGCCAGTAGTCCAGCAGGTGGACTTCGTTTTCGGCGTTCGGGTCGACGCCGTAGTTGTACGACTGTGGCGGATCTATGGGAGCGTCGAGAGAGGCGCCCTCGGAATCTCTCTTGACGAGTTCGCGGTTTATTTTCATTTGGTTTATCTAAGGGACGACTCTGACGGGCAATTGGCTGACGCTGGGTACGACGCCCTGCACCAGACTGCGGAAGAAGCTCTTTCCGGCGGAAGTGGGAACGTCGACGATATCGTTGGGCAGGAGCGCCACATCTTCAGAGCGCTTCTTCTCGATGGCTGAGAGGTCGACGGTGATCTCCTTGCGGGTGGCGGCGCCGGGCTCCTGTCGCAGCACGCGAATCTTGTCTTTCTTCGTATCCTGCTTGAGGCCGCCGGCCATGGCGATCGCGCGCGTGAGCGTGACGGGTTCGCGGAGCGGAATTGTGAGGGGCATAAAGACGTTGCCGACGACGTAAACTTGATCGGCTTCGGGCAACGTTACGATGTCGCCTGCTTCAAGATACGGGTTTGCGGCGGGGTCGCCGCGCAGGACGTCGCTGAGTTTGTAACTCGAAAACAACGACGCTACGTCGCTCGTTTCGTCCGGCTGTTTGCAGGGCGAAGTCGCGGTCGAACGGACGATGTTGATTGTTTGTCCCGCTTTCTGCGACGGTCCTTTGGCGTAGGTCAGCAACTCGAGCAGACGAACACGCCGTTGCAGCTCAAACCGGCTCTGATCGTTTACGGCGCCGATGATGGCGACCTGCTTCGAGTGATACTCCTTTATAAATACGTCGACCTGAAGATTGCGGTAGTACTTTGCGTAACGGGTGGAAATCTCTTTCGCCAACTCCCCTTCCGTGAGACACGCAGCCTGGATCTCGCTTTCGATGAGCGGCATGCGAATCATGCCGTTGCCTTCAACTCTTACTGCTTCTCGCGACAGTTGCGGACGGTTATGAACGCGGATGTCCAGCACGTCAGCCGGACCGATGCGATACCGATCATCCTGTTGAGCGGCGACGACGCTCATTCCGACCGTTGTGATTAGAAGTGCGATCGCGAATCTGATCACTGCGTTACCTCCCGGACATTCCGAGTCGTCGCGAGAGTAGTGCTTCGCGCATGTGGTTGGGGTGCGCCAGGTTCAGCACAGTGTTGCTGAGCAACACCATCAATTCCTGATGCTCGCGACGGAACAGTCCGGTCAACGGTTGCTCGCCGGTTTTGACGACGACGCCATCCCTGACCCACTGCCAGAACTGCGCCTGTGTCGTCCAAAACTGTTTTCGGTCGCGGCAAATGACGAGCGCTGTTTTCTTTTTTCGTTTTTTCTTCATTTGAATACACCTCCGGCCTTGCATGATTAAAAAATCACACAGGTACCCGGTAGGGAAGCCTCTCTTGCGAGGCAGCAGCGAATTATCAAGAACTAAAACAAACGCTCACTTCACCGATCACAGAAATCGGAGTTCATTCTGCTTCTTTCGACGGGGATGTGACTCAGCAGTGGAAGTGAGTTAGTAAGGTAAAACTCGAATTTAGAAAGTCCGGGCAGTTCTTGAAAAAACATCAACGTCTCAGTGAATCACTCACGGCGACTCCGTCGGGAAGATCCGCGCAATCCAAAGGGACCGATCCGTAATCAAAAACCTAACTCTGTCAGTGCGTTCAGACTAAATAGATCGCCCGCATGTGTCAATGTTTTTATTCGATCTGATCTACCATTTCGCACCACAGATGACCGATGGTGATATGTGCTTCCTGAACGCGTGAGGTTCGTGAAGTGGGGACGGCGACGATGAGATCGCACATCGGCCCGAGTGGATCAGGCGACGACCCGGTTAATGCGATCGTGCGACAGCCGAGTTCCCTCGCCCGTGCGACGGCCTGCAAAACATTTTTCGATCGTCCACTCGTGCTGATCGCGATCAAAACGTCGCCGGCTTGCGCGAGTCCTGCGAGCTGGCGCGCGAAGACTTGTTCGTAGCCGAGATCGTTGCTGACCGCGGTCAACGCTGAGGTGTCAGTCGTCAACGCGATGGCGGGCCACGAGCGGCGTTGTTTCTCGTAACAGCCGACGAGTTCGGCGGCGATGTGTTGCGCGTCCG
>DASTOZ010000692.1:0-6490 GCA_035762365.1 Pyrinomonadaceae bacterium
CCGCGCTGCCGCCGGTGATGACCAATCGCCGCCCGTCGACTTCGCCACGGTCCACCAGGTACTTGGCGCCGTTCACGCAGTCGTCGACGTCGACAATCCCCCACTTCTTGTTCAAACGTTCCCGATACTGCCGGCCGTAGCCCGTGCTACCGCCGTAGTTGACGTCGAGCACGGCGAATCCGCGGCTGGTCCAATACTGAACTGACAAGCTCAACGCCGTCGTCGCAGCCGCAGTTGGGCCACCGTGACTCTTCACTATCAGCGGCGGCTTCTCGCCGTCAGGCGCGCGAAAGTCGGGGTTCTGCGGCGGGTAGAAGAAACCATGCGCCGTCAGACCGGCTTCGGTCGGAAACTCGATCGCGCGTGGTATTGAGAAGTACTGAGGATAGACCTCCTGCTCGTTTGCTCGGCGCAACGTTTCAAACTGCCGGGTCCCGACATCGAATCTCGTGATTGACGCGACCTCGGTCGGCGAGCCGGCGCGAAACACGGCCTGTCCATTCCCTGCCTTGAGATACTGAATGTCCGTGTAAGGTGAATCGACGACGGTCAGCTTTCCCGTTGGCACTTCGATCGTTTCGAGGCGCGACACACCCTGCTCGACGTGACTGCATACGATCAATTCCGGCGAGGCAAAGCCATATAACGACATGCCGAAGAGCCACTGCGGCAGGCCAAGTTCGGCCTTCGATCTCGTGACGCTCTCAATTTCGCCGTCAGCGGAGATTCGCTGGAGGTTCCACCAGCCGTTCCGGTCGGAAGCGAAGTACAAGACGCCGTCGGGCGACCATTCCGGCTGGAAGATCGATTCAGCCATACCGCCCGCGACCCACCGCGTGGAGGCCAATGTCCCGTCTGGGCCAAATTCCCCCACCCACAGCTCGCAACCGTCCCAGGGCATGTTCGGGTGGTTCCATGTCAACCACGCGAGCTGGGTTCCATCCGGGCTCACTCTCGGCGAGGAGTAAAAGTCGTTTCCCTGGGTCAGGACCACGCCGCAGTCTTCGTTAGCTTCCGTACTCAGACTGACGATCGTGTTCGTCGCTTCGGCGGCCTGGACCGTGTGGTCCTCCCGCACGCACACGAGTCTGCCGCGGGTGTGGTCCAGGCAGGCATCGGCGTAGCGCACGTCGGCGGCGGGCGTGATCGGTTGCGGCAGATCGCCTGGTCCAACCTGCTTGTAGAGCCGTTGATCGGCGAAATTTGAGAAATAGATCACACCGTTGCTGACGACATAGTCGCCGCCGCCGTATTCGTGAACGCGCGTGCGCGCGTTGAAAGGGTGTGGAGTTACGTCCGTAAAACTACTGGGACCGGAACGTTTCACTATAACGTTGCGGCCGCCTTCGGTGGGCCTTAGCTCCATCCAGTAAACATCAGCCCCGTCGAGTTGTGGCTGACTAAGACCAACAGAGCCGCCTACGATCAGGTCCGCGGTGATGGGCGATTTCCATGAGCCAAACGGCGCTATCTTCGGTGAATTTGCCAATGCGTTTCCTCGATGATTTATTCCCTGCATCGCTTACTTTCGCTGGGGAACTTTGAAAAACTCTTGTGACAACCTCGCAAAAGCTTTACAAGACTTATGCAACCTACCCAACTCTCCGTGCAAGTAGTATCTGCCCGTCGTTAATTCTCCATGGGAGAACTGAGATAAAGGCAAGGGCACTGGTCTTGGGGGAGGTCAGTGCCCTCTCTTTTTGTCCGCGCCTCATCTTACCGCAAACCATTCATTCCGTGTCGATCTGTTGCACGCGCGCGTGATCCGTATTGACTAGCACTTAAATCCAGTTGACAATTCGCGTGCTTCAAAACCACAGAGAGGTGGGCCCGCCCTATGCCATCATCGCTTCCGTCGCCTGCATGGAAAAGACTGTTTGTTCTTTGTCTGATTGTTTGCTTCGTTCTTGCCAGCGTTCCGCAAACATCAAGTGCCGACACGTTTCGTCCCGTCGTTCGCGGTAAGCGCGGTGTGGTTGCGGGGGGCAGTCCGTTGTCGGTTGAAGCAGGCTTGCGCATCCTTCAGCGTGGCGGCAACGCCGTCGACGCCGGCGTAGCAACGATTCTTGCGGCGTCGGTGATCGAATTCTCACACTTCTCGTTTGGCGGCGAAGTGCCGATCCTGATCAAGTTGAAAGACCAGAAGGTGGCAGTCGTCGAAGGCATGGGCCAGGCGCCCATGAAGGCCACGCGCGAGTTCTTCGTGGAGCGCTCGAAACGGGAGAACTTTTCAAGCTCAAGTGATACTACGATGCCAGGCGGACGCAGAGGCGGTCTGATTCCCGCGACTGGACCATTATCGGCGACCGTACCCGCAATCCTCGACGCATGCGTCACGGCTCTCGACAACTTCGGCACGAAAACGCTGGGCGAAGTCATGGAACCCGCGATTCAGCTCGCCGACGGCTTTCCGATCGACGAGTTGCGCGTGCAATACATCAGGACCCGCTCGTCTGTCTTTTCGCAATGGGCCGACGCGAAACGCATCTTTCTGCCGAACGGCGAGGTTCCGAAAGTCGGCGACATCTTCGTGCAGGCGGATCTCGCCAAAACACTTCGCGAAATCGTCCGCGCGGAAAAACTCGCGAGTCACGGTACGCGAAACGCGCGGCACGCCGGTCTGATGGCCGCGCGCGATTACTTTTACAAAGGCCCGATAGCCAAACGCATCGGCGATTACATGCAGGCTAACGGCGGGCTGATCGCCGCCGGAGACTTTGCACGTTTCTCGGCGAAGGTCGGCGTACCCGTAGAAGCGAAATATCGTGGCTACGAGGTCTACAAAGCCGGTTTCTGGACGCAGGGTCCCGCGCTGGTCGAAACGCTCAACATGCTCGAGGGTTACGACTTGAAGCAGATGGGCCACAACACGCCCGCCTACATCCACACGCTCGCTGAAGCCCTCAAGCTCGCGATGGCCGACCGCGATCGTTACTACGGCGATCCAAACTTCGTGAAAATTCCGACGGAACTGTTATCAAAAGACTACGCCGCGTTGCGCCGCCCGTTGATCGACCAGCAGCGCGCGTCGCTGGCCCAACAGCCGGGGGATCCGACAAATATGAAGGCCGTGCTCGCGAGCGCTGTCCAAACCATCGGGCGCGTTTCCACAGTCCCCGAGATAGAACGCGGTAACGACACCACCTGCGTGAACGTCGTCGATAAAGATGGAAACATGTTTAGTGCGACTCCGAGTGGCGCATGGTTACCCGCGGTCGTCGCGGGTGACACGGGCGTTTTGATGGGCCAGCGACTGCAATCAGCCCTTACCGACGCGAACAGTCCAAACGTAGTCGCCCCCGGCAAACGGCCGCGCATCACGTTAACGCCTACGCTGGTGTTGAAGGATGGCGAGCCGTTCATGGTGCTCAGCACGCCCGGCGGCGATAACCAGGACCAGGCGCTGTTGCAGGTGCTATTGAACATCGTCGAATTCGGCATGAACCCGCAGGAAGCGGTCGAGTCGCCGCGTTTCGACACGCAACACTACGTCAGCTCGTTTGACGATCACGAGTTCCTTCCCGGGTCGTTGAACATCGAAGCACGCGTAGGTTTGAAAACGATTCAGGAGTTATCGGACAAAGGGCACAAGGTGAAGACGCAATCCGACTGGGGCACACTGTCAGCGCCGACGGTGATCGTGTTTGATAAGAGAAACGGCGTCGCCTCGGCAGGCGCCGATCCGCGGCGAAGCCGTTACGCTGTGGCCTGGTAAACGATCGTAAGCAACAATCAAACTCTCAAAGGAGTCCCCCGAAATGAAACGCTTCACGAGAAAACCAATCTTCCTCGCAGTAACGTTCGCAGCTCTGCTTGCAGCACAAAGCAGCTCGGCTGCGCCCCCGCTTCCGAACCCGGTACTTTTCTTTTTGGGACAGGAGCACGTTGTAATCAACGGAAAGAACATGATCCGTTACACCTACGACGTCTTGAACAAGGATGTGTATCCCGCTGAAATGTTCGCGGCTGCACCGGGTCTTCCGCCTTGTGGCACGAACACGAAAGCCGCGCGCACTTGGGTCGATATCTACGACCAAAAGGGCAAGAGGTTGAATGGGTTTTGCGCGCTGGGGAAACCAGCGGACCTGGATAAGATTTATTTCGCACTCGAAGAGGAGATCATTCCGCCGAGCTACGTCTACATCGAACTCAACGATCGGCAAACCAACACGAAGTACAAGTCAAACCTGGCCGACACAACGCTTTGATTAATCTTTACGAGGGGGAAAACTGATGGCAGTAGAAGAAGGCAAACGGTTCATCGACTTCAAACTGAAGAACCAGAACAACGAGACCGTCACGCTCGACGACTTCAAAGGCAAATGGCTGGTGGTCTATGTCTATCCGAAAGACGACACACCCGGTTGCACGATCCAGGGCAAGTCGTTCACTGCGAGTAAGCAGGATTTCGACGACGCGAACATCGCCGTCGTCGGCGTCAGTGAAGACGATGTAGCGTCGCACGAGAGTTTTTGCAAGAAGTTTGGTTTTACGATCGACTTGCTCGCCGATCCGCAGCACGAGTTCCTGGAGGCGTCAGGTGTGGGGCAGAGCGAGTACAAAGGAACGATGTACTGGAACCGCACCAGTTTCGTGATCGATCCAGAGGGCAACCTGCGCAAGATCTATCGCAAGGTGAATCCGGAGGGCCACGAGCAGGTGCTGCTGAACGACATCAAGGCGATGCAGGCGAATGCGGCGACTGGCTGATTGCTTCGCCAACCTGTTCCATGAACTCAGCAAGAACAAGTCGGGAAGGGGGCAACGCCCCCGCAGAGATCGAGCGGGGGTGCGCTGCGCTTGCCCGCCTTCATGACTTGTTCTTTCGCTCGACCTCCACTTCGATTAGCTGAATGCTGGCGTACGTCTTTTGGCATTGGCCGCAGCAGGGGGTCGACGCGAAAACGTATGTCGATCACCTGGTCGCGTTTCATCGCACTCTCAACGCAAACAAGCCGGTTGGGTTCAACGGGTCGCGAGTATTCTGCATGCGCGGCCCGAGTTGGTTGGACACGACCGGCAACGCGTATGAAGACTGGTACTTGCTGGATGATTCGTCAGCGTTGGATCGGATCAACGAGGCGGCAGTTTCCGGAGTGTGCGAAGCGCCGCACAATCTGGTCGCGAGAGAGGCAGCCGGCGGAACGGCGGGTTTGTATCGAATAAAATTCGGCGATGTTTTCGCGGAACCGGTTTGCGCGATGTGGTTGTCAAAACCTGATGGAGTGTCGTACGCGGATTTTTATTCGACTCTGAAACCCATCGTCGAGCAAGCTGGTGCGGCGTTGTGGCAACGCCAGATGACGCTTGGTCCTACGACGGAGTTTCTGATTCACAGCACCAGTCCACTCCAACTTCCCGAAACCTGGATGGCTAGTCAACTTTTAACTCTGCAATCAGTGGGCAGTGGTCCGTCGCAGACTTGATCAACTCCCTCGGCTCGGTCATCACGTCGCAACTCAGCAATCGCTCGCGAAATACCTTCGGCACAAACACGTAATCCAATCGCACGTGAGGGTCCCACGTGGGAAACGTGTATCCCTTCTCGTCCGGATGCAACGTGCGGTAACCATCGGCATAATTCGCGTCGAGCACGAACTGAATCGTCTCGCGTTGCAGCTTGCGGCCACTGATCCAGATTAACGCCCGAATCCAGGCCGGCAACTTTTCCATTTCGAGGATCTCGCCCGGCGCCAGCGTGTTGAAGTCGCCGACTAACACATGCAGGCCTGCCTGATGTCGTTTGATTCCCTCCAACAACGCTCGAATCTCACGCCATCGCCGTCGCTCGTCCCAGCGGGAAAACCTCGCGCTCAGGTGCAACCCAAACACGCGAGCTTCAGTTCCCGCCGGAACGATTTCGAGAAACGAGTGTCGCGCTCCGGCGGGATAGTGCCACTCGTGATACGCGACTTCTTTTCGACTCAGAAAACCGATTGAGTGGTTGCGGCGTGCGGCCCAGAACGGAAATCCCGTCGCGATGGACAACCGCTCGATCACGTCAGGACGAGTTGCTTCCTGAAACACGACGAGGTCCGGCGCGACGGCTTTGATCACCTCCGCAAGCGCCTGCTCACGGCCGACTCCACCAAATCTGATGTTGTAACTGAGTAACCGCAGGCTCACGCATCTGCCCCGGGTTCGACGACCACATAGTATGGTTCGCCAAACAGCACGTCGCGGCCGTAGAGAACGAGGCTCGACGTAGCCTGAAAATTCACGGGGCGTCCGACCAGTTGCTGCAACGACTCGCGCAAAGGATTCAGGCTGGGGGCTATGTCGGGATCTTTATCGCAGAGGGGTTTTGTGTGGAGGGCGGGAATGTAATAGGCCTCCGGCTTCCAGGCTTCCATCACCTTGCTGCCGACGAGCGTGACGTCGAGATCGCTCGTGTTCTTGCCCAGCGAATCGAACGCGCTGCCGTCTTCGTGGCGCTTGTTGGTGATGACGCTGCCGCGCAGAACGATTCCCGTTCCCTCGGGCAGTCCCT
>DASTOZ010000693.1:0-3590 GCA_035762365.1 Pyrinomonadaceae bacterium
ACGTGATTTACCGTGCTCCTTCCGCCTATTCATCTGAAAGGGTGGCCGGAGTAACCAAACCACAGGATTCAAGCGAGGCGACGCGATGAGTGCAGACACATCCGAATCTCGCGCCAGAGTTCGCGTGACTCAATACAAGTCTCGCATTAGTGACTTTGTGAGTTCACGCCGCGGCAAGATGTTCGGCATCGCGGAAGTTGCGGGGCTCGCGGGTAGCTGTTTGATCCTGGCACTCGTGCTGTTGAGTTATCTCTATTTTCTCGTACCGGCTCGTTCGCGCGTCGCTTCCCTCATTAATGACAACAAGCAACTGCAAACGAATCTGGAAACACTGCGCGGCGTCAACCGCAACGAACAGAACACCACCACGACCGTTCAGCAAATAACGACGAGCCTCGACAAGTTCGAAACCGACTTTCTTCCGAGGCCGGATGAAGGACGGATGCAGCTTTACGACGAGCTCAACCAGTTGATCATCAAGAATGGAGTTCGCAATACGTCCGGTCCGACGTACACCGCGCTCGAGCCCGAAGGCACGAAGACGACCGCCGGCAAAAACCTCGCGACCAAGTGGCAGAGTTTTTATCCGGGCGTCGCAGTGATGATGACCGTCGAAGGGCAGTACGAGAACGTCCGGCGTTTCATTCGCGATGTCGAACGAAGCAAGCAGTTTGTAGTTATTAACGAAGTCGAATTACAGCGCGCGCGTGACACGAATGCGCCTCAGTCTGCCGAAGCACCACCCGCGGGAGGATCGGATGATGATTCGGCGGCGCCGGCGCCAGGCTCGGGAACGCGTGGCTCACTCGTCAGCCTGCAATTGAGCATGGCCACTTACTTCAAGCGTGATACTGCGCCAACCGTTCCATAGCCAGAAATAGCCAAATGCCATTAGTGGATCTAAATAAACCTGGCGAGAAGAAGAAGGTGATCTGGGCGGCTGTCCTTGGTCTGGTGGCGATCATCTTTTTGTGGTGGACGTTCTTCGGCTTCGGCAGCAGCACTCCCTCGCGCACGACTGCACGCGCGACGGCCAGTCCGACGCCCGTACGCAGCGGTCAACCGGCGAATGGGCAGGCTAACGGCCAGCCTTCCGCCGACATTCGCGATCTCGCTAAGAGTCTTGAGCCTGTAACGTATCAGCCGCCTTCGTACGATGCGCCGGAGGCAAGGCGAAACATCTTCGCTTACTACGTGCCGCCGACGCCTACTCCAGCGCCCAAGGTTGAGCCGACGCAGGCGCCGACACCCCCGCCGCCGGTTCTGCTCGCGTCAATCTCTCCGGCGAACGCTTATGCGCGCGCTCCGGAGTTCAAGCTCGAAGCCGCCGGCGACAAGTTCACTCCCGACACGCGCATCTACGTCGACGGCAGAGAGCTCCCGACGAAGTACATCAGTCCGCAACAGCTTTCGGCGACAGTGCCCGCGACGTTCATCGCCAATCCGGGTCCGCGCCCGGTGATGGTGCGCACTGCTGACAATAGTCTTTACTCGAACGTCGTTACCCTCGGCGTAGCGGCCGCGCCAGTTCCGAATTATTCGTACGTCGGCATCATCGGCAAACCGAATTATGTTGGCGACGTTGCGTTGGTTCAGGACAAGAGCAACAAGAGTGTCCTCAACGTGCAGCGAGGCGATCTACTTAGCGGCCGCTTCCGCGTCACCAGCATCTCGGAGAAAGAGCTGGTACTGCTGGATGCTACTTTGAAGATCCAACACAAGCTCACCATGACCGAAGGCGACAAGAGTCTCGGGTCTCCTTTAGCGCGTCCGACACCGCGAGTTGATGCTGAAGATGACGAACCTTAGAGCATGGTCCAACCACAATATATGCGGGTCAGCCTCTGAGCATTCGGCGGCGGCTTCGCAGCGAGGTTTGGCCGCCGAACGGCCGGCGGAAGCGGGTTACACACTCGTGGCACTGCTCGCGCTGATGACCATCCTGGCGCTGTTCGCGATGGCCGTCGCGCCGAGCGCGCAACACCAGGCGATGCGTGAACGTGAGAAGGAAGCGATCTTTCGCGGCGAGCAAGTGGCCGATGCGATCAGAGATTACTATCGCTATCGTGTTGGCGTAACGCGCCAGGTTGGCGATGCTTCGTTGCCCACGTCGATGGACCAACTGCTCGAAGGCATACCGATTCCCGGCGGCTCGAAGAACCGCATGATCATGCGCGCATCCGCCGCGCGCGATCCGTTGACGATCGAAGCCGAGTGGCGCTTCATTCGTCCCCGCAGTGAAACGCTGATCGACTTTCAACAATCTGTAATGTTCTACGCGGGCAACGTGCTGCCGCCGCCACGTGACCAGCAAATGGCGCAGTTGCAACAGTTTGCAGTTCCCGCACTGACCAGTCTCGTAAATCTCGGCAGGCCTGCCGAGCCGCGCCAAAGCTCTTCTGTCGACGACTCGGGCGGTGGTCCATTCGTCGGCGTTGCGAGTCGCAGTCGCAGATCTTCAGCGCTCACTTATTACGGCATCGAGCAACACGATCAATGGATCTTCACGCCGCTCTTCCGTAACTAGAAGCTGGACCACCGCGCAACTCCGTCTCTCTCGTTCAACTAAAAACCAAACTCGTTTCGATCGACTCGTCGTCGTGGTCCATACTTGCGCAGTGTGGATTTCGATCGCGATCATTGTCGCTGTGTGACGCGCGCGCGTGGTGCGTCAGCGGTCGTAAGCGATCAAAAATGCGTCGCGAGCAGCACAAAAAATATTTCATGCCCGGAGTAATAAGTTGTTGACAAGTGTTGTATTTGCGTTTATATAGCAAGATGTTGTGCGCCGTTTACTCTAGCCCACAAGAGAGAAGTAAGCACAGTATCTTGTGGTCGTGAAGGAAACAAAAAAACCAAACTCGAAAGAAGGAGCACATAGAAGCTATGGCAACTAAAAAAGGTGGAAAGAAAGCAGGCGGGAAGAAGGGCGGAACCAAGAAGGCCGCGAAGAAGGGCGGAACGAAGAAAGCCGCAAAGAAGAGATAACTCGAACCAGCAGGTTACAGCACGTAACTTCCACCGGCGCACAAAAACTTCTGAGGCCTGCGGGGCCTTGCAAAAGAAACGACGAGACCTTCATGCGAAGCTCGTCGTTTCTTTTTCTTGTTTGCACGCCGGAGTTGAACGATCCACCAACTGACGTTGCTGGTATTCGAGCGTATGGTAGGTTGTTTGTAGTAGGTTGTAAGTAACGATCCACCAATTCGCATTGGTGGTATTCGAAATCCATGATCGCGGTCGCGTTAGTCGAACCTGAGATTCCACCGAACACCGGCAACATCGCTCGGCTGTGCGCCGCCACTAACACACCGCTTCACATCGTCGGCGTCACAGGCTTTCGCATGGACGATCGCGCGGTGCGACGCGCGGGCCTCGACTACTGGCCTGAGGTAAACCTCACGCGTCATAAAGATCTCGCTGCGCTCTACGAATCGATGCCGCAAGCTCGCTTCGTCTATCTCACGACAAAGTCTGACAAGCTTTACACCGATTGGAGTTTTCAACCCGATGACTGTCTTGTCTTTGGCCGCGAAACACGCGGGCTACCAGAAGATTTACTCCGGACGAATTGGAGCAACTGCCTGAAG
>DASTOZ010000694.1:0-2384 GCA_035762365.1 Pyrinomonadaceae bacterium
CGACGGCTTTTCATCGCACATCGCGCCGATCAGCGACGAAGACGCGGAGGTCTTGAAGAGTATTGAGCTGGACGAAGCGGGATTGAAGAAGGAGTTTCGTATCGGCGGCTGGGTCAGGGCGATGAAAGGTCCGGCGCTGGTGAAGGAGCACATCTTTGGTCCAACCTGTACGATCTGCGGTATTCACACCGGACACACCGAAGCGGGCGCGAAGACGGTGTTGCCGAGCATGGCGATGGCGCGTCTCGACTTCCGTCTCGTGCCGGATCTGACGGCGCAGATCGTCGTCGGCTTGTTGCGCGAGCATTTGGATGTTCGCGGATTTAAAGACATCGAGATCATCGAGTTGGGTAGCGCGCCGCTGGCGAAGTCGTCGGCGAAGTCGCGCGTGGCTCGCGCGGTCATCGACTCGACGATGGAAGTTTACGGCAAGCCAGCGCTGATCTATCCGATGGATCCGTCGAGTGGACCAGTGGGCGCGGTCTGCGGCGTGTCGCAACCGCCGACGCCCGTGGCTTCGTTTGGCACGAGTTACGCCGGATCGAATCCGCATGGACCAGACGAAAACATCCGCGTCGACGATTTTCTGCAAAGCATCAAACTGGTCGGACGCGTGATTCACAGACTCGCAGGCTCGAAATCGAAAGCCGTCGCCGAGTCAGGCGAAGAAGACCGCAAAACAACCGCACCCCTGCCGAAGCTAAAACACGGGTGAATCATTGCCTAAATCAATTGCCCGCGAAATCGAGAAACTGAGAGACGAGATCCGACGTCACGACGACCTCTACTACGTCAACGACTCTCCGGAAATCTCCGATCGCGAGTACGATCTCCTGCTCGAGAAGCTTCAGAAACTCGAAGAAGCGAATCCCGAACTCGTAACACCCGACAGTCCCACGCAACGCGTCGGCGGACGTCCTGCCGAAGGGTTCCCCGAAGTGGTCCACACGCGGCCGATGATGTCGCTGGACAACAGTTACAACATCGACGAGTTGCGCGCTTTCGACGATCGTTGTCGTCGTCTCGCCGAAGGCCGGCCGCTCGAATACGTCGCGGAACTAAAAATCGACGGCCTGTCTTTGTCGTTGCAGTACGAGAACGGCGTGCTGGTCCGTGGCGTGACGCGCGGCGACGGTCGCATCGGCGAAGACGTGACGCAAAACGCGCGGACGATCCGCAGCGTGCCGTTGCGTCTCAACCCGCAAGCGAAGGGAATCGAAGGTCCACTCGAGGTCCGTGGCGAGGTGTTCATTCCACTCGACGTCTTTCAACGAACCAACGCCGAACGCGAAGAAGCCGGCGAACCGCGATTTGCGAACCCGCGAAACGCCGCGGCAGGCGCGATTCGCCAGCTCGATCCGAAACTGGTTGCGCGGCGGAAGCTCGACATGTTTGTTTACGACCTGCTCGTTGGCGGGAGGAAGCCGTTTTCGACACATGCGGCGGCGCTCCTCTGGCTCGGCCAGGCGGGCTTCCGCGTAAATAGTCATCTAAAGGTTTGCAAGAACATCGACGAAGTGATCGACTTCGCAAACGAGCAGGAGAAGCTACGCGACGATCTCGGTTACGAGATTGACGGGCTCGTCGTGAAGGTCAATTCCACTGCGTTGCAAGACGAGTTTGGCGCGACGTCGAAAGCGCCGCGCTGGGCCATCGCTTACAAGTACCCCGCCCGACAAGCGTCTACAAAGGTACTGGACATTCAAGTGCAGGTTGGCCGAACGGGAGCACTAACTCCCGTGGCTTATCTCGAACCTGTTTTTCTCGCCGGGACCACCGTTTCCCGCGCGACGCTCCACAATTACGACGAGATAGAGCGTCTGGGAGTGAAGATCGGCGACTGGGTGATGATCGAGAAGAGCGGCGAGATCATTCCAAAAGTTCTTAGTGTCATAACCGCCAAGCGCACCGGAAAAGAAAAGAAGTTTGTACCTCCCACACATTGTCCGGTTTGCGGCGGCTTGATCTCGCGTCCCGAAGGCGAGGTCGTCGCACGCTGTGTCGCCGCCGATTGCCAGGCGCAACTCGTCGGCCGTTTGCTTCACTTCGCTTCGCGTCGCGCGATGCGCATTGAAGGCCTCGGCGATGTGCTTGCGATCCAGATGGTCGAAGCGAAGCTGGTGAAAGACGTCGGCGATCTTTATTCACTCACACTCGATCAGGTCGCGGCCCTGCCGCGCATGGCGAAGAAGTCTGCGAGCAACCTGCTCGAACAGATCGAGGCGAGCAAGTCGCGTGAGTTAACAAACCTGATCTACGCCCTCGGCATCCGTCACGTCGGCGAACGCACCGCCGGCATACTCGCGCACGAAATGGGCTCACTCGATCGTCTGATGGAAGCGACTGTCGAAGAGCTCGACGCGATTCCCGAGATCGGGCTGACT
>DASTOZ010000695.1:0-3078 GCA_035762365.1 Pyrinomonadaceae bacterium
GACCGCGCCGGCCGTCGCCGCGGACCCGAAGAGCGGCAAGAAGGGCTCGGCCGCGACCCGCACGGAGCACGACCTGCTGGGCGAGAAGAAGATCCCGGCCGACGCCTACTACGGAGTGCAGACCGCGCGCGCCTTGGAGAACTTCCAGCTCTCCGGGGTCGCGATCAATCATTACCCCGGCTTCGTCGAGGCCTGGGCCATCGTGAAACTCGCCGCCGCTCGCGCCAATACGGAAGTCGGCGCGATGAAGCCTGAACGTTTGGCTGCGATCGAAAAAGCAACCGCAGCCATTCGCGACGGCAAGTATCACGATCAGTTCATCGTCGATTGGTACCAGGGCGGCGCTGGCACCTCGACCAACATGAACGCCAACGAAGTCCTCGCCAACGTCGGTCTCGAACTAACCGGGCATAAGAAAGGCGAATACCAGTTTCTCGAACCTCATGACGACCTCAACATGTCGCAGTCGACCAACGATTCTTATCCGACCGCGTTGAAGGTCGCGTTCCTGCTGCGAAACGATCGCCTGATCGACGAGCTGCAAAAGCTCGTGACGTCTTTCCGTTTGAAAGGCGACGCTTTTCTCGAAGTCGTCAAGATGGGCCGTACGGAAATGCAGGATGCGGTGCCGATGACCGTGGGCCAGGAGTTTCACGCCTTCGCCGCGAGTCTTGAAGACGAGATCAAACTGCTTCGCGACGCGGAGAAATACTTGTACGCCGTCAACATGGGCGCGACGGCGATCGGCACCGGCATCAACGTGCCGAAAGGTTATCCGGAGAAGTGCGCCGCGCATCTGGCGAAGTTAACTGGCAAGCCGATCGTGCCTGCCACAGACATGTTGTCAGCGACGTGGGACCAGCAGGGATTCGTCGTGTACTCGTCAGCGCTGAAGAGCGTGGCGATCAAGCTATCGAAAATTTCCAGCGATCTCATTTTGTTGACCTCGGGCCCGCGTGCCGGTCTCGCCGAGATCAACTTGCCTGCCTTGCAACCCGGATCGTCGATCATGCCAGGCAAGGTCAACCCGGTCGTGCCGGAAGTAACGAACATCGTCGCCTTTCGCGTGATCGGCAACGACTACAGCGTCACACTTGCTGCCCATAGCGGACAGTTGCAACTCAACGCCTACGAGCCGCTGGCGGGCGTTGCGATCATGGAATCGCAGGCCCTTCTCTACAACGTCTCCACTCTGCTGCGATCAAAGTGCATTGACGGAATCACCACCAACGAGCGCGTGCTCTCGCGTTACATGGAAACGACGGTGGGCATCGTCACGGCGTTGAATCCCGTGCTGGGCTACGAGAAGGCCACTGAGCTTGCAGGCGAAGCATACAAATCCGGCAAAGGCATACTCGAGATCATCCGCGAGAGGAAGATCCTGACCGAAGCGCAGATCAAGGATCTGCTCGATCCGGTGAAGCTCACCGGACTCGATAAGACCAAGTACACGAAGACCAAGGGCGGCGACAAGTAACACCGTTTTCGTTAACCCGACGTGAGAGATGGCCCAGGCGACCACACATTTCGACGCTAAAGTGGGGACTGAAAGAAGCGTTCGTGTCGCTGTAGCCGCCTGGGTCCTCACCGCGATTTATTACTTCTACCAGTACACGCTGCGTTCGGCGCCGGCTGTGATGATGCCGGAGTTGAGTAACGCGCTTGGGATCACGCCGGTGGCGGTCGCTTCGATCGTAGCTCTCTTCTATTACGGCTACTCGCCGTTCAGCCTCGTAGCCGGAGCGGCGATGGATCGCATTGGACCACGCCGGCTGTTGCCGGGAGCGGCGGCTGTCGTTGGCGTCGGCGCTTTGATGTTCGCCTCGGGCCAAACGCAGCTCGCGAGCATCGGCAGGTTTCTACAGGGCGCGGGCGGTGTGTTTGCTCTCGTCGGCGCGATCTACATCGCTACCAGGAACTTCTCGCCGGCAAAAGCGGCCACGCTGATCGGCGCGACGCAGATGTTTGGCATGGCCGGTGGCTCTGCCGGACAGTTTGTTGTCGGACCACTGATCGGCGCCGGTGTGGCGTGGAACCGGTTTTGGATCGGGATGGGCGTCGTCGGTTTATTAATCAGCGTCGCGCTGTTTTTTCTGATTCCGAGTGAGACTTCAGAAAAATCCGGCGACGGTTTCAAAGCGGTCGCGCGGGCGTTTGCCGTTGTCTTCAAGAATCCGCAGTCGATTTTGTGCGGACTGATCGCGGGACTCATGTTCCTGCCGACAACGATCTTCGACATGATCTGGGGCGTGCGCTTTCTTCAGGAAGCGCATGGCATGGACTACACCACCGCGGTCATGCGATCCGCGACCGTTCCATTTGGCTGGATCATCGGCTGTCCTTTGCTGGGTCTCCTTTCCGACCGTATTGGCCGGCGCAAACCGGTAATCGTCGGCGCCGCTATCGCGCTGTTCGCTTGTCTCGCCTGGATTCTTTATGGACCACCGGGGATCCTCCCGCCATACCTCCTGGGCCTGTTCACTGGCGTCGTTTCCGGCGCCGCGATGTTGCCCTACACGGTGATCAAAGAAGCGAACCCGCCGCAGTTCGGCGGCACTGCGACCGGTGTCATCAACTTCCTGAATTTCACACTCAGCGCACTGCTTGGTCCAGTGTTGGGCTGGGTGCTGTTCGGCGTCTCCGATGGCGCCAGACAACTGGAGTTGCAGCATTTTCAAACCACGTTCTCACCGCTTCTTCTCGGAGTCGCATTGGCGGTTGTGCTGACATTGTTTTTGAAGGAAACGGGATTGGCAGCGAAGGAGAAATGAACATGCAAACAGCGGTGGGAACAGGGAAATACGAGAGATTACTGGCGCGGTGTGAGGGGTTGGCGCCGGTCCCCACCGCGGTGGCCCATCCCTGCGAAGCTTCGGCTTTGGAGGGAGCTGTGGAGGCCGCGCAGCGGGGTCTCATCACTCCTTTGCTCGTGGGACCGGCAGCCAGGATCGCGGACGTCGCGGAGTCGTCCGCGATCGATCTGAGTAAGTTCGAGATCGTCGATGCGCCGCACAGTCATGCCGCCGCGGTGACCGCCGTCGCGCTGGTGAAAGAAGGCAAAGCCGAGATCCTGATGAA
>DASTOZ010000696.1:0-3542 GCA_035762365.1 Pyrinomonadaceae bacterium
CCCACCAGCGGGCAGATCGTGTTCGAGGGGACCGATCTTGCGACGCGCTCGGAGAAGGAGCTGCGAGAGCTGCGCCGGCACATGCAGGTGATCTTCCAGGACCCGTACTCGTCGCTGAATCCGCGCATGACGATCGGGCAGATCGTGGGCGAGCCGCTCGAGACGTTTCGACTCGCGCGAGGCAGGGAAGCGGAAGAGCGCGTGCAGGAGTTGCTCGAAACTGTTGGACTGAGCAAGCGATTCATCAAGCGTTACCCGCACGAGTTTTCCGGAGGTCAGCGACAGCGCATCGGCATTGCGCGTGCGCTCGCGGTCGATCCGGATTTCATCGTCGCCGACGAACCGATCTCGGCGTTGGACGTGTCGATTCAGGCGCAGATCATGAACCTGCTCGAGAAGCTGCGTCGCGAGAAGCACCTGACGTATCTCTTCATCTCGCATGACCTTCGCGCCATTCGACACGTGTCTGATCGAGTGGCGGTGATGTATCTCGGAAGGCTGGTGGAGATTGCGGATGCGAAGACGATCTATCACGAGCCGTTGATGCCGTACACGAAGGCGTTGATCTCCGCGGTGCCTGTGCCCGATCCGCGGGTTGAGGCAACGCGACAACGGATCGTTTTAGAAGGTGACGTGCCGTCGCCGATCAATCCGCCGTCGGGATGTCCGTTTCACACGCGCTGTCCCTACGCGATCTCCGTTTGCAGGGAAGTGGTCCCGCAGTTGGTCCAAATCAAACCGGCCCACTTCGCAGCCTGCATCCGCATCAGCCCCTCTCAACCCTACATCGAAGAAGTCCCACCGGGCGCCGCTCCCGGTCTGGAGAGTGGCGTCACCACCGTTTAGCGATCCCCAACTGAGCAGGCCGCGCTAAACCCACGATTAACCCGAAATCCCACCCCGATTAACAATTTACCACTAAGGTGAACCTCGCGTGCGGACGATAAAATTGCCCAGATCTTTGCGACCGGTGGCTAAGTCGTTGTAGCTCACACATTTGAAATCTATACTTGCTCTGGTTAACGAGAACCAGGCAGGACGCCCCGAATAGATGCCAAAAAGGTCCCCCATTGCCCTGAATCCTCAGGAACACCGTGACGACGCTCCGCCCGCCTGGACGGAGGTGCAGGACGGCCTTGCCGAATCGTGCAGTCTCGCGCTCCTGCTGGTCGATGGGCATCAGCCCCCGGCGATCGCCATCTCAAACAACAACTCGATCTGCCAGGCTTTTCAGACGTCGCCGGAGCACGCAACGCTCTGCGATCCCTACTGCGGCGTGGCACATGCACGCGCGACGAAAGCCGGCGAAACCGTCGAATACGAATGCCACGCCGGACTGCACTGCTTCGCCAAACCCGTCGAGATCGGCGGTGGCAAACGAAAGCTCGCCGTGATCGGCGGACGCGCGTTTGTGAAGTCACTTGATTACCACCAGCTGATGGAACGTCTCCGCTCTGGCGATCTGCAAAGTCTCGGAGCGTCGGAAGAAGTCTTCTCAAACATTCTGTTCGCCGAGCAACAACGACTCAACGAACTGGCGGAACGCGTCGACAAGGCTGCGCGTCGTTTCGTCACCGCAGGTTCTAATGGATCTTTGGTTCAGGAAAAAACACGGATAGAAGAAAAACCGGAACCGGATCTAGAGCAGGAAGTCCAGCGACTGCGCGACGAGCTCGAACATCGCTCACGCTACGCCTACTCGCTGCAGCACTTTCTCGAAAGAATCAGCGGCCCCGATCCGGCTCAAACTTACGAGTCGATCGTCGCGAACTCGAAAGAGCTCTTCGAATCAGAACGCGCATCGCTTCTCCTGCTAAACGAAGAATCAAACGAGCTGATTCTGAAATCCGCCAGCGGCTTTGCAACGGATCCGGCGTTGATTGGTCCAATACAAGTGGGCGAAGGAGTCTCGGGCGAGGCCATCAACACCGGCAAGCCGATCGTCGTGAGAGATCTGCGCAGCTCAGGCCGACGACCAGCGCCGCCTGAGCGTTCTTACAAAACAGATTCATTCATCAGTTATCCGATCACCATCGGCGGCCGCAAAGTCGGCGTACTCAACGTCACCGACAAAACAGGCGGACGCCGGTTCGACGAGATCGATCTCAGTCTGCTCGAGATAATCGGGCCGCAGATGGCTGTCGCGCTGGAACGCGCGGAGTGGCAGGAGCGCGCGACCGAGTTTCAACTGATGTCGATTACCGACGCGCTCACGGGCATGCCCAACCGTCGTTACCTCGAAGAACGTCTGGCGGAAGAGTTGAACCGCTCTAAGCGCTACGACTTTCCGATGAGCTTTCTAATGATCGACATCGACGACTTCAAAGCTTACAACGACAAAAACGGACACCAGGCCGGCGATCTCGCGATTCAGATCACCGGGCACTGCTTGAAAGCCGCGCTTCGCTCCGCCGACGTCGCATCGCGCTACGGCGGTGAGGAATTCTGCATCCTATTGCCGCAAACTGCCATGTCGGAGGCCGGCACGATCGCGGAACGCATCAGGCAGCGCGTCAACACTACGCACTACCCGCATGGCAAGACCCAGCCGTTGGGCCGCGTGACGATCAGCGTCGGTGTCTCGACGTTCTCGCAGATGGTCAACACTTCCGAGACGATCATCGCCGCCGCCGATCGCGCACTGTACCAGGCAAAGAGCCTCGGCAAAGATCGCGTCGAGTTTTACGTGGAGGACGGCGGGAGTCACCAGCAAGGCAAATGAACAAGCGCAGCTCCAGCGAAAACTTTCGGCGCATCCTTGGCCGCGTGACGCAGTACGACTTTGTCGGGCGCGGAGAGGAATTGGACCGAGTCATGGCCCATGCGGAACCGGCAAACGCCGGTCGCGGGCTGCTGCTGTTGATGGAACCTTCGGCAGGCGTCTCGGAACTCCTGCGCCAGGCCTACGATCAGATCTTCAATCAACGTTCGGAAGTTATCCCGATCTACTTTGCGTTCACACGTCACGAAACGACCGCCGTCAGCGCGGCGATCGAGTTTCTCAACACATTTCTCCAGCAGTACATCGCGTACCGTCGCGACGAACCAGTCGTCTCGCACTCGACGTTGACGTTACAGGATCTCGTAGAACTCGCGCCGCCCGCAGATCTCGAATGGATCGAACAGCTCGTCGACTCGTACACACGGCTGCGATTCAGTAACGACGATAAAGCGCTCGTACGATTCTGCCTCGGGGCGCCGCAACGAATCCCTCCCGGGCGTGGACATGCGCTGATCATGCTCGACGGCGCGCAACTCGCCGAGTACCTGAACGGCGTTGTGGTCTTAGGCACGGAAGTCTTGCGCGTATTCGGACGCGGCGGCTTCACATTCGTGCTCGCTGGTTTGCGCCGTCAGATTCTCGCCGCCGCTCATGAAGCGAAGTGCAACTTTGAGCTGCTCGACATCCTGCGCCTGCGACAACTCGACCCGAAGGAAGCTGCTGTGCTCGTCGAGCACGTCGCACGACGCCAGCACGTGACGATTAGCGAAGAAGCGCGCGATCTGCTGGTCCAACAGTTCGCGGGCAATCCGTTCTTCAT
>DASTOZ010000697.1:0-3297 GCA_035762365.1 Pyrinomonadaceae bacterium
TGTGGTAGCGACGAATGGTTCGTCGTCGACTGTTGAATCATCCGCGGCGGCGCAGACGAATGCAGTAAGCGACAATCGTTGGGCTGTAGCAGCGAATGCTTCGATGCCGAGCAGTGAGTTACCAGGGGTCGATGATCCGACGCCGAGCAGTGGCTCATCGCCGAGCGGTGGCTCGGCGCTCACGGCGACGGAGTTGCGGCGGCGGTTGCGAGAGAAGTTGCCCGAGTACATGGTCCCATCCGCGTTTGTAATGCTCGACGCCTTGCCACTGACGCCAAACGGAAAAGTCGATCGCAAGCGCCTGCCAAAACCGGAGCGGATGCACGCGGAAGCGGAGTACGTCGCGCCACGGACGCCAGTGGAGGAAGTCATCTCCAGCATCTGGAGCGCGGTGCTCCGCCTCGAGCGCGTGGGCATTCACGACAACTTCTTCGAACTGGGCGGCCACTCGCTGCTCGCGACACAAGTCACGTTTTCGATCCGCGAGAAACTCGGCGTCGAACTACCGTTGCGCCGCATCTTCGAAACGCCCACTGTCGCCGGCCTCGCCGAACTGGTCGCTACATCAAACGTCCACGAAACGCCCACGATCAAACCACTTTCGCGAGACCGCTACCGGGTAAAAGGTTTTACACCGCAGGCATTGTCGCTGCCTGAAGTCATGAGAGAGCGTTAACTTCTCCACTCCTCGTTTCCCAGCAAGACAAAAACACGATGTTCACCGAGAGCATGACCGCCGTTGCCGAAGACGTCTTCGTCTTCCCGGTATCCTTCGCACAGCAACGACTGTGGTTCCTGGATCAACTACAGCCCGGCGATCCCACTTACAACATCTTCGCAGCGGCGCGGCTGAAGGGCCGGCTCGATATCACCGCGCTGCGTTCGTCGCTCAATGAAGTCGTTCGCCGTCACGAGTCGCTGCGAACAACATTCGCCGAAGTGGAAGGCCAAACAGTTCAAATCGTCACTTCGGACGTAAGCGTCGACTTGCCGGTCATCTCTTTGGCCCATCTCGACGCCAATGATCGCGACGCCGAGTTCGAACGGATGTCAGAGCTCGAATCGCAAACGCCGTTCGACCTTTCGCAACTGCCGCTCTTGCGGACCAGGTTACTGCGGATGAGCGAAGAAGAGCACGTCTTCTTCCTGACGATGCATCACATCATTTCCGACGGCTGGTCCATCGGCGTCCTGGTGCGTGAGCTGGCCACGTTCTACGAGGCGGAGGTGAACTGCTGCTCGCCTGACCTGCTCGAGCTGCCGATTCAGTACGCAGACTACGCTTCGTGGCAGCGGGAAACCCTGCAGGGCGAGGCGCTGGAATCCCAACTCTCGTACTGGAAGCAACAACTCGCCGGCGTCACGGCCGGGCTCGAACTACCAGCCGATCGTCCTCGCCCGCCTGTGCGCACGTTCGCGAGCGCGAGCCAATCGATCGAGCTTTCCGACGAACTCTCAGAATCACTGCGAGCACTGAGCCGTCGTCACGGCGTGACGTTGTTTATGACGCTGGTGACTGTCTTCAAGATACTCTTTCATCGCTTCACCCAGCAGGAAGACATCGTAGTCGGCTCGCCGATCGCCGGCCGCAACCGGTCGGAGACGAAAGGCCTCATCGGCTGCTTTCTCAACACGCTGGTGCTGCGAACGAACCTCGGCGGCAACCCGACGTTTCGCGAGCTACTCGAGCGCGTGAACCAGACGACCACCGGCGCTTACGCGCACGAAGATCTGCCATTTGAAAAACTGCTCGAGGAGTTGCAACCCGAAAGAGACTTGAGCCGCACGCCGCTGTTTCAGGTCTTCTTCAACATGCTCAATCTTCCGGACGGCGAGATCGAATTGCCGGACCTGAGCGTCGAACTGCTTCCGCCGCGGGACGTCGGCGCGAAGTTCGACGCGACTATTTACGTCCGGGAACTGAACCGTCGCATCGCAATTGAGTTGGTCTACAACGCTGATCTCTACGCCGACGAACGTATGCGACACACGCTGGCGCAGTTCGAATGCGTGCTGTCCCAGGTTGTCGAGAACTCCGACAGGCGCATCGGCGAATACTCTCTCGTCACGGCGGAGTCGCAACGAATCCTGCCCGACCCGACCGAGATCCTGAGCAGCAAGTGGGAAGGCGCGGTCCACGCGATCTTTTCTCGCCAGGCCCGCAGCGCGCCCGAACGCGCCGCGATCGTCGGCGAGAGCGAAACGTGGACTTACGGCGACCTGGAGTCGCGCGCAAACAAACTGGCGAACTACATGCGCGCGCAGGGTGCGGCGACGGAAGACATCGTCGCCATCTACGGCCACCGCAGCCCGGCACTCGTTTGGGCGTTGATCGGCACTTTGAAAGCGGGCGCGGCATTTCTCATTCTCGATCCGGCGTATCCACCGGCGCGTCTGGTCGATTATCTCGAAGTCGCAAAGCCAAAGGGTTGGATTCAACTCGAAGCGGCTGGACCACTCCCGCAGTCGCTGCAAGACTATGTGTGGTCCATGCCGTGCCGCTTCCGTCTCGAACTTCCGGCGCGAGACCTGGGCCAACCGTTCGCCAGTATTTCCTCAAATGACCCCGGCGTCGACGTTCGTGCTGATGATCTCGCGTACATCTCGTTCACCTCGGGATCGACGGGCAGGCCAAAAGGCGTGCAAGGTTGTCATGGCTCGCTGACTCATTTCCTGCCGTGGCTCCAGCGGACGTTCGGCTTGGACCACCACGATCGTTACAGCATGCTTTCGGGTCTTTCGCACGACCCGCTGCACCGCGACGTCTTCACGCCGCTGCAACTCGGTGCGAGCATCTGTATCCCGAACCGCGAAGCGATCGAAGTGCCCGGCCGTCTGGCCGAATGGATGCAACGCCAACGCGTGACGATCACGCACCTCACGCCCGCGATGGGGCAACTGTTGACCGAGACTTTCCCGGGCGACGCAGCTCGCGAGGTCGACTCGCTGCGCTATGCGTTTCTCGTCGGCGACGTGCTTACCAAACGAGACGTGGCAAGGCTGAGAACGCTGGCGCCCGCCGTTACCGTCATCAACTACTACGGTTCGACCGAAACGCAGCGCGCCGTGAGCTACCACGTGGCACGCAACGACGAAGAACGTGCGGACGAAAACGGAAAGCAGATCCTTCCGCTGGGCAAGGGAATCGAAGACGTTCAGTTGCTGGTGCTCAATGCGTCGAACGATTTAGCAGGCATTGGTGAAACCGCTGAGATCTACTTGCGTAGTCCGCACATCGCGCGAGGCTATCTCGACGAGCCGGTGCTCACGAGTGAACGATTCATCGTCAATCCATTC
>DASTOZ010000698.1:0-17597 GCA_035762365.1 Pyrinomonadaceae bacterium
GCCGTTTCGCGTGAAGCTGGAAATGTTCTTCCGTTTGACGGGAAACATCAGCTATCCGTTGATGATCGTGGCGAGCTTTCTGCAATTCCCGCTGTTGCTGGTGCGTTACAACCAGCCGTTCTACCACTTGATGGTCCTCGATCTGCCGCTGTTGTTCTTCTCGTCGATCTCGGTGGTGATGTTCTATGGTTCGGCGGTGTGGTATCTCGACGAGAAGCGGGCGCCGAGGTTGATGCATTTGCCGCTCGTGATGGGTCTGGGGATCGGTCTCGCTTTTTCAAACGCGCGCGCAGTGCTCGAAGCGCTGTTTGGAGTGAAGTCGGAGTTTGTGCGAACACCCAAGTATCGAGTCGAAGAAGCGAGCGATGCGACGTGGAAACGCAAGAAGTACAAACGAAAACGCGGGCTGCTGCCGGTGCTCGAGCTTGGTTTCGCGTTCTACTTTCTGTTAGCGATCCTTTACTCGTCGCGGTTGCACATGTGGGGCACGATTCCGTTCCTGCTGTTGTTCTTCTTCGGCTTTGGCTACATGGGCGTGATGAGCCTGCTGCAAACCGCGAGTGGACAGCGCATCACCGCACTCTGGCGGCCAAAACTCACCACTGATTAAGCGTCATCGTTCCAGCGAAGCACGATCCCAGTGTGCGAGGTTCGCTCCTGCCTCGTAAGTGCTTTGCAAAAACTCCATCACAGTCTCATCAGGATTAGCAGCCGTCCTCACATCGTCGTAAAACATCAGAAACTCGGAAAGATCGTTGCTCCAAAACGCTTTGTCTGGTCGTAGCGGGGCGGTGCTCAATCCCTCCGGCGCCGGCGCCGTGTATGAATAGAACGCCGGTTTACCCAACGGGCCTTGTCCGGGCCACCAGCCGTGACTGATCACCTCGTGTGAATATGCTTCGCGCGTGATCGGATCGGCATCGGGCCGCGGCGGCGCCGTTCGTCCTGAAAACCGCGTGACCGCAAGGTCGAAACTGCCCCAGAAGAAATGCACTGGGCTGCATTTCCCGATGAAATGCGACCGAAACTCCTGCATCACCTTCTCGGAAGCGCGCAAAACCTGCCAACACCGGTACGCATACTCCGGATCGTAGGACGCATGCTGCTCGTCCTGATCGAACGGAATCGGATCCGGTATCTCAACCGGCATCTTCCAGATGTGCACTTCGAGACCAAGTTCCTGTAGCATCTCCATCGTTTTCGCGTAAAACTGTGCGACTGACATGGGTTCCAGGCGGATAAAGGCCATCTCTCCGTCGCTGGATTTGGTCACGAGTTCGTGTTCGATGAAATCAAACTCCATCTCGAAAACTCGTTCACCATACGGCATTGCGCTCGTCGTGAGACCACGGGCGGAGACGTAAAGCGGCACGTTCCACCAGTGATTTACGCGCGGGGTCTGCGCCAGGCGGATCTTGCCGACGATCTGGGTCCACATGTGCAGCGTGGCACACGTGTCCTTCCATTCTTCAAGTGGTAGTGCTGGCCATGTCATAATGCGAGAGCTTAGCGCGAACCCAGACGTTCCTTCAATCCGTGTTTTCACCCTCCCATCCAGAAGACACGGATACCGTCTTAGAGGTCTGCCTGATGAGAAGGTTTGATTTCAAGATCATTGTGTTCTTTGTCGTGTTCACCGTCGTGCTGACCATAGGCGTGATTGCCTTTTGGGAAACAGCGTTACGCCCGCCGTTCTTTGCCTGGGTCGATGCGCGTTATCCCGGGGAAGCGAACGTCCAACGACGCTGGAACGTTAAGCAGCGAGTCGAACACGTTTTCATTTCCATCATGGTCGATGCACTGGTGGTAACGCTGCTGCTCCGGCTGGTGCACCGGCAACAACGCCAGTTGAGAACAAGTGAAGAGCGTTACCGCGCACTGTTCGAACAAGCAAGAGACGGCATCGGTTTGGTCCGTCTCTCGGACCATCGCCTGGTTGAGGTAAACGAAAAAGTTTGTGAGATTCTTGGTTTGCGGCAACAGGACTGTGTCGGGCGAGATATTCGCGAGCTTTTTCATACGACCACACCGAGCGCGCAAACGGAAATCACGATGCTCAACGGCCAGCCTTCGGGCGAGACCGAGTTGAACATTCAAACTGCGCAAGGCGAGTCGCGTCCGGTTTCACTCTCGTTTACTCCGTTGTCGACCGAAGACGGCGAGAAAGTAATGATCATGTCGCTGCGGGATCTATCCGTGCGAAAGAAACTGGAAGCAGAGCGTGAAGAGATGCAACACCAGCTATACCAGTCGTCAAAGCTGGCTTCGATTGGCGAGCTGTCGGCGGGCGTGGCCCACGAGATTAACAATCCGCTCAACGGCATCATCAACTTCGCGCAACTCCTGAAAGATGAAGAGACGCCACGCTCGGAATTCGAGCAGCAGATGATCGACGGCATCATCGACGAAGGCCAACGCATCGCTCAAATCGTGCGCGGTCTGCTGACGTTTGCCTCCGCGGACACGCACGAGCTGCGACAAGTTCACTTCGCGGAATCAATCAGGACGTCTATCGCTCTGTTTGGGCGCCAGTTTGAAAAAGACGGCATCGCTCTCGAGATCGACCTGGAGCCCGATCTTCCGATGGTGCGGGCGGATGGTTCGCGTTTGCGGCAGGTCGTAGTCAACGTGATCAGCAATGCGCACCACGCCCTTAAAATGAAACCCGTCGATTCCGGTGAACGCAGGCTTTTCCGAATCACCGCGCGGCGTGCGGGCAAGGATGGCAAACTCGTTCGCGTAGAGTTTTACGATAACGGCGTCGGGATCAAACGCGCCGATCTGCAAAAAGTGTTCGATCCCTTCTTCACCACGCGCCGGGAAACTGGGGGCACTGGTCTCGGCCTGAGTGTCAGCTTCGGTATCATTCGCGATTTCGGCGGCACGATCACGGTAGAAAGTGAGGAAGGGGAATTCACCCGATTCATCATTGAACTTGCTGCGATCGAGGCGATCGAGGCGGTGGAGGCGGAATACGTCTGATGCCTAAAGTGCTACTGGTCGACGATGAGCCCAGCATTCGCCTGACGATGGCGGAGTTTCTAAAGCGGGCGGGCTACTCAGTGTTCACTGCCGCGGATTACAACGGCGCGGTGGTCTACGACCCGGAGAATCTCGACGTCGCGGTTATCGACATCAATCTGCCCGGCAAGAACGGCATTCAGTTGCTGCAGAAGATTCGCGATGCGGAAATCTATGTTCCGGTCATCATGATCACGGGTGAACCAAATCTATCGGTGATACCGGAGATCGTGCGCGCGGGCGCTTATGATTTCATCGCGAAACCGATCGTCAAGGACGTGTTGTTGAATGCCGTCGGGCGAGCAGCGGAAAAGAAGCGCCTCATCGACGAGAGGCGCGGGCTTGAAGAAGAAATAAGGCGGCATACGGAAGAACTCGAGATGCGCGTCGCCGAGCGCACGGCTGAGCTCGTCGAAACTCACAAACGGCTCGTGACACAGGAGCGCATTGCCGCACTCGGACGCGCTGCGGCCCAGGTCGCTCACGAAGTGAAGAACCCGCTCGCTGGATTGCTGCTTTACTCGCTTCATCTCAAGGGCAAGGCTGCCAACTTCTCCGATAGCGAAAGATCGCTCGTCGACAAGATCGTCGACACCATCAATCATCTCAACCGTCGGGTCGAGCAGATTCTCGGGTTTGCCCGGCCAATCAACCTCACGCTGCGTCCCGGAAACTTGAAGGACATGGTCAACGATATCCTCGAGCTGCTGCGCCCGCAGTTGACCGCAAACAAAGTTGAAGTGAGTCTGCGGATGGATCGTGACGCGGCTGACGGAATGTTTGACGATGCGTCCATGCGCGGCGCGCTGATGAATATCCTGCTGAATGCCATTGAAGCGATGCCTGAAGGCGGCACACTGAGCATCGCCAACGATCGAACTTACGACCTGTTGCGTCTCGACATCGTCGACACCGGCCGCGGCATCGACCGCGAGCAGGCGAAAAAGATTTTCGAACCATTCTATACAACGAAAACGAACGGACTTGGGTTGGGTATGCCTTACGCAAAAAAGATCATCGATCAGCATGGCGGTACGATTTCTCTGAGCGGGCGTCCCGGTGAAGGGACCACGATTTCGATCGTGCTTCCAGCAGACGAAAACGGCGCGCACAAGGAGGCTGACAATGCCTTCTAAGAATCTTATTAGCCGGATTCTGGTGATCGACGACGAGCCAAGTATCAACGACGCGCTGCAGTTGGTGTTAACTGAGCTGGGCCATCACGTCGACTCAGCCAAAACCGGCGCTGAGGCGAAAGAGTTGCTCAAAGGCGCCCCGTACGATCTCGTGTTCACGGACTTCCGGCTCCCTGACGCCAGCGGCATAGATTTGCTGGCGCTGATTAAGGGCGATACGCCTGACACGGAAGTCATTGTGATGACCGCGCACGGCTCGCTCGACGTTGCGATCGAAGCTATCAAGCGCGGGGCCTTCTACTACATCGAGAAACCTTTTACGCCGCATCAGGTCACGGCGCTGGTAGAACGAACGCTGCAATTCGAGTCGATCAAACGTGAGAACCGCAGCCTCAAAAGCGCGCTCAGAGGCGATGGCGACGATTTCGGAATCATCGGACGCGACCCGAAGATGCAGCAGATCCACAACGTGATCCGCACTGCTGCGCCGTCTGATGCTTCCGTGTTGATAGAAGGCGAGTCCGGGACGGGCAAGGAATTGATTGCAGCGGCATTTCACTTTCAGAGTCCGCGCGCGGAACTGCCGTTTATGCGCATCAACTGCGCCGCCATTCCGCACGAACTGATCGAGTCGGAGTTGTTTGGTTATCGGAAAGGCGCTTTCACCGGCGCCGATCGCGACAAACGCGGTTTGATCGAAGCGACCGCCGGCGGCACGCTGCTGCTGGACGAGATCGCGGAAATGCCGAATCACCTGCAAACCAAATTATTGCGCGTGCTACAGGAGCGAAAACTTCGTCGACTCGGCGACGAGCAGGAGATCAGCGTGGATTTCCGTTTAGTTTCATCGACAAATCGCGATACCGCGCAGATGATTCGCGACGGCTTGCTCCGCAAGGATCTCTACTTTCGCATCAGCACGATCAAGGTGAAGCCACCGCCGTTGCGTGAGCGACTCGAGGACATTCCTTTGCTTGCGAATCGCTTCCTCCAGCATTACTCGGCAAAGTACAAGAAGCGAATCCGCGAGATCTCAACCGCCGCGTTTGCGTTGCTGATGCGTTACGAGTGGCCGGGCAATGTGCGCGAACTGGAAAGCGTCATCGAGCATGCGGTGCTTTTCGCGATGGAAGACAAGTTGACGCCGGAATCTTTGCCGGAACATCTTCACAACTCGCACGCGCACGAGTTTCGTTGCGTGATTCCGCCGTATTTCACGATGGAAGATATCGAACGCGAAGCCATCGCACAGACGCTCGAACGAACCGGCGGAAACATCAAACGGACCGCCGAGATCCTCAACTACCACCGCCCGCGCTTATATCGAAAAATCAAAAGCTTCGGCCTGCGCGGCGGCAACGACGCAGAAAATCAAACCGAAAACTAGCTTGTGTTCCGTGGTGGAACATTCCGACCATCGCGGTTTCCAACTTGGAACACCGAAAACCTCACGCATCACAACTCCTATCTCTCATATCGAACAGGCATACGGTTTGCTCAGGCGAAGTCGCAATTCTTTGATGAACCTCCGATGAAGCCTCGCCACCACGTTCGCTGGTCCGCGCGGCGCGCTCAGTAAAACTCAAACACCATTGCTTGTTCAATTGAGGAAAATTCTATGAATATCAGAAATGCTTTGCGGCGATGCCGGCCACTCTTCTCGTTCGGCTGCGCCGCATTAGTCATGGCCATCGCCGTGTCGGGCGCGCAGGCTCAAACGCCTGCACCGTGCGAGCGGACGGTCAAGGCCGACGTGGTCGCACTGGACCAGGCCCTGATCTACAACCGTCTCGGCGCAATCAACCCGGCGGGCATGATTTACGCACTGAAGCGCGACGTCGTCGCCATCGACCCATCGAAGGGCCTGGTTGCCGGCAACGTTACCCTGCGTCCCGGCAAGCGCCCGCGGCCGATCGCCTTGCGCATGAACATTGGAGACTGTCTCCAAATCAACTTAACAAACCTGCTGGCGCCCGACCCCGCGGACGTCAATTCATTTGCTGCAAACAACGCCCCTGCGACGCGCACTGCTTCAGCGCACGTCATGGGCCTGCAACTCGTCGGATCGATTCTCTCTGACGGTTCGAACGTCGGACAGAACCAGAGCAGCCTGGTCAACCCTGGCGCATCAGCCATCTACACTTACATCGCCCAGCGCGAAGGCAATCACTTGCTTTATTCGACCGCCGCGACGACGGGTGGTGAAGGCGATGGCGGCTCGCTCGCGATGGGCCTTTTCGGTTCAGTGAACGTCGAGGTCAAGAACGCTGAGTGGTATCGCTCGCAGTTGACTGCTGAAGAAATGGCGCTCGCCACCGCGAAGAACGCGGACGGCACGCCGAAGAAGACTGCGGCCGGGCATCCGATTCTGAACTACGACGCCGTTTATCCGGCGGGGCACCCGCGTGCCGGCCAGCCGATCGTGAAGATGCTCGATGCCAACAACAACATCGTGCACTCGGATCTCAACGCCGTGATCACCGGCCCCAACAAGGGCCGCTTTCCCGCGGGCACTTACAAACCAAACGCGGTCGAACCTGATCGCGATCAGCCGTTTCGCGAGTTCACAGTCGTCTATCACGACGAAATCAAAGCGATTCAGGCATTCCCGCAGTTCGAGGATCCGATCCTTTCACACACGCTCTACAGCGTGAAGGACGGCTTTGCAATCAACTACGGCACGGGTGGTATCGGCGCCGAAATTCTCGCCAACCGGCTTGGTGTCGGTCCGATGGCCAACTGCACGGAGTGTAAATACGAAGACTTCTTCCTGTCGGCGTGGGCTGTCGGCGACCCGGCGCAGATCGTGGACGTGCCGGCCAACACGACCGACGGCAACGGCAACTTGATCCCCGGCGCGAAAGCGACGAAGGTCCTGTTCCCGGACGATCCGTCAAACGTGCACCACAGCTATATCAACGACCACGTGAAGATGCGTGTGGTCCATGCCGGTCCGAAAGAGCACCACATCCACCACTTGCACGCGCACCAGTGGTTGAATACGCCCGACAGCGACAACTCCAGCTATCTCGACAGCCAGGCCATGGGCCCAGGCTACTCGTTTACGACCGAGATCGCGCACGGCGGTTCAGGCAATCGCAACAAGACGCCGGGCGACTCGATCTTCCACTGCCACTTCTACCCGCACTTCGCACAGGGAATGTGGGAGATGTGGCGTTCGCACGACGTTTTTGAAGAAGGCACGCAGCTAGACGGTGATGGCCGTCCTGCTGACGGTTCGCGAGCGCTGCCTGATGGCGAGATTGTCGCGGGCACGCCGATTCCCGCGCTCGTGCCGCTGCCGACGCTCGCCATGGCCCCGATGCCGACCGCGGAGTTCAAAGGCTATCCGTTTTATGTTCCAGGTGTAGCCGGACACCGTCCGCCGCACCCGCCACTCGATACGATCGACGATGGTGGTCTGCCGCGTCACGTTATCGTCGGCGGCGAGGCCGAGAGCGTCGAGACGCGTCTCGATTTCAACAAGGAGATCTTAGTCGCGGAAGCGAAAGCGATTCCTGAAACGGGAACTCCGGAAGAAGTCGCGGCAATGAACTTCCACGCGCAAAAGCAGGTCGCGACGTTCCGTCCCGATGGAACCGCAGCGAGCTTTACGCTGAACGGTCTGCCGCCGAAGCCGGGAGCACCATTCGCAGATCCCTGCCGCGACGACGCTGGTAATGCTTTTGGTAAACCGCGCTTGTACAAGGGCGCAGCGATTCAGCTCGATCTCAAATTGAACAAAGCAGGCTGGCACTTCCCGCAGTCGCGCATTCTCGCGCTGTGGGGCGACGTTTCCGCGACTCTGAACGGCACACGACCACCGGAGCCGCTGTTCTTCCGTGCCAACACAAACGACTGCATCACGTTCCAACACACAAACCTGACGCCGCACGTTTACGAACTCGACGACTTCCAGGTGCGCACGCCGACCGACATCATGGGTCAGCACATTCACCTCGTTAAGTTTGACGTGACCTCGTCAGACGGCGCCGGCAACGGTTTCAACTACGAAGACGGCACGTTCGCTCCGGGCGAAGTCCTAGAACGGATCGCCGCAATCAACGCCGCCGGCGGTTTGCAGGCTTTCAACAGCACGAGCAAAACGCAACTGACGGCGAAGCCGCACCCGTTCTTCGGCACGCTCGGCGCACAGACAACCGTGCAGCGCTGGTTTGCCGATCCGACGTTGAACCTGGCGGGCAAGGACCGAACGCTCGGTACGGTCTTCACGCACGATCACTTCGGACCTTCGACACACCAACAGGCCGGTCTCTATGCCGGTCTCGTGACGGAGCCTGAAAACTCTGTTTGGAAACACAACGAAACCGGCACAGTGCTCGGCGGACGCTTCGATGGTGGTCCGACGACGTGGCAGGCGGTGATTCAGACGCAGAACACGGCGGACAGCTATCGCGAGTTTCTGCTCGAGTTCGCCGACTACACGCTGGCTTACAAAGCAGGCGGCGGCATGAACGGCGCGGGTCAACCGATTCCCGATCCGGAGAATGCGATCAATCCGCCGGTGAGAGACGAAGCTGCGCTGCCGATCAACATCAAGAAAGCCGATCAGTGTCCCGGTGGCGTGCCGCTGCCGTGTCCTGAAGCAGTTTCGGCTGCCGACCCGGGCACGATGACGGTCAACTATCGCAACGAGCCTGTCGCGCTGCGCGCGCAGGATCCGGCGAACAACCAGCAGGCTGCGGGCGATGCGGGCGATCTCTCGAACATTTATCGTTCCGACGTAACACGCGCGAATGCCGCGCTGAACACGCAACCCGGCTTCTACCCGAATCTAACGGGTGGTCTCCAGGGTGGTGACCCGTTCACGCCAATGATGCGTGCTTACGAGGCCGACAAGGTGCAAGTCCGCATCCTCGTCGGTGCTCACGAAGAAAGTCATAACTTCAACATCCACGGCAACAAGTGGCTCTACGAGCGCAGCGAACCGAATTCGGGTTACCGCAATTCGCAGGCGATGGGCATCTCCGAGCACTTCGAGTTCGAGCTGCCGGGTATCGCGGCGATCAAGGGTGGCATCCCGTTCGTCGACTACCTGTATCAGCCGGGTGGTTCAGTGGATAACCAGTGGAACGGTACATGGGGCCTGTTACGCGCCTACCGTGGCGCGGAAGGTCTCCAGCCCGACCTTCAACTGCTGCCGAACAATCCGACCGGTTCGCAGAAAGCTGCTACCAACAAGAAAGACTTCAACGGCACTTGTCCGGCAACCGCGCCGAGCCGTAAGTTCAGTGTGACCGCTGTGGCCGCGCAGAATGCGCTGCCTGGCGGAACACTCGTTTACAACAACCGCACTAACCAGGGCGGTGCGCTGCATGACCCAACGGCGATCATGTACGTCCGTACGAACGACATCGATGCCGCAACCGGAAAACTCAAGGCCAGCGTGCCCGTTGAGCCGCTCGTGCTGAGAGCCAATGCCGGCGATTGCATCGAGGTTACGTTGTTCAATAACTTGCCAACGAACGTTCCCGACGTTGCCGGCTGGAACACGCTGCCGATGATCGTCGAAGGCTTCAACGCGAACCAGGTGAAACCGTCCAACCAGGTCGGTCTGCACCCGCAGTTGGTGGCTTACGACGTCGTTTCCAGCGATGGCGCCAACGTCGGCTTCAACGTGGCCGGTAATCCTGAATCGTACACGCCCGACGGACGTCAAACAGCCAAGCCGGGTGAGTCCGTGAAGTACAAGTGGTACGCGGGCGACATCCGCATGAACGGCACGACCAAGGTTGCCACGCCGATTGAGTTCGGCGCGACCAACCTGATCTCGTCCGACCCGATCAAGCACTCGAACAAGGGCGCTATCGGTTCACTCATTATCGAACCGCAAGGTGCGACCTGGATCGAAGACGCAAACTCGCGCGCGCAGGCGACCGTTAGCAAGACGGACGGCACTTCGTTCCGCGAATTCGTGCTCCAGTTCCAGACCGACATCAACATGCGTCGTAGTGAGTTGCAGGGCGATGCGGCGGCAGTGCCGAACGTAGCCGGCGAAGAGGATCCCGAAGACTCCGGTCAGAAGGCCCTCAACTATCGCACGGAACCGATGTGGAAACGCCTGGGTTACGAGCCTGATCTGCCGCTCGAACAGACTCGTGCATTCGATTACACGAACTCGCTCTCGAACGCGCAGGTCGGCGGCGACCCTGTGACTCCTGTGTTCACAGCGAAGGCTGGAACGGCGGTACGTTTCCGCGTGCTCAATTCAAACGGCCATGCGCGCAACAATGTGTTCCAGGTTCACGGACACATCTGGCAGCAGGAGCCGTACGTCAACAACTCGACCCAGATTGGCAACAATCCGCTCTCCGAGTGGAAAGGCGCCCAGCAGGGTCACGGAGCGTCGAATCACATGGATGCGGTTCCAGTGAACGGCGCGGGTGGCGCGCGTGCTGTGACGGGTGATTACCTCTACCGCACGCAGTCGTCCTTCCAGTTCGACAACGGGCTGTGGGGCATCTTCCGCGTCACACCGTAAATCGGAAAAGGCACAAGACAGAGCCACAAAAGGCACAGAGGGTTTCATAAGTCCTCTGTGCTTTTTTGTGCCTTTGTGCTTCTTGTGCCTCTTGTGATCCATGTTGTCGCAGAACAAATGCTCAATGTTCCACCACGGAACACATCAAATGTTGCCGATCGGGTATTTGCAAGGAGACGCGCAAGGGCACGGTCCTTGCTAAAAGAGGGTGCCCGATAATCTCAAATCGATGAAGGAATCCAGAAAACTAATGATGAAGAAAATATCGTTCACCGCTTTCGCTTTCGCCGTTGCCATGCTCGTCGCCGCACCTGTGGCTATGGCTACAACCGTCAGCGAAGTGCAATCCATGATTACTCAACTCAAGGGTAAAGTTCAGATCATCGCTATCAGCGGTAAGAATGCCGAGACGAAAGATCGCCCCGGCTTACTCGGTCAGCTGGACGGCGTCGCGTTGACGCTCGATCAGGGTAAGTTCTGTAACTCCGTGACGAAGGTCAGAGACTTTCAGAAGAAAGTCAACGACATGATCTCCGCCAACAAGTTCAACCAGGATCCGACTCTTGGTCCAACTGGTCAGGAACTCATCACTGACGGTGACGCAATTATTACGGCCCTCAACGAACTCGCCACGCAGAGCAACGGCTCGCGCTGCTACTGAGGCGTTTCGTAAGCACTGGTTAATTCACTTTCATTTTTAGTTTCGGTTTTAGCTGGTTGACAGGTCTGTTCTATTCAACACTGAACAGGCCAGTCACCCAGCTAACTCAAAGTGTGCCTTACGATGATGAAACAAACATACCAAACCACCGATCTCACACTGACTAGTTTTCTGCGCTGCCGCGGCTTTGCTATCGAGAGCATCAAGCAGAACAACGGTCGCACGCTTTTCATCTTTCAGGAGTCGCCGGAATTGCGAAATGCGATTCTCGAGTTCGCCAATGACGCAGTCGTCGCAGTCAGATCGTTCTGTAGCACGATGCGCGACTTGAAGGCGATCACGCGCGTGTTGATATTTTTCTTTGCCGCAGCATTGGGGGTTCATTCAACGCTGGGCCAACAAACACAAAAACAGACACAGAAGATCGAGCGCGAGGGCGTCGAGGTCGAGTTCACGATCGAGCCGATCAAGGAGACCGGCAAGTCCGCCGAGTTGATGGAGGCGAAGGAAGCAGTCGTTCGCTTCAAGATCAACGACAAGGCGAGTAAGACGCCGCTGACGGGAGTGAAACCGTCCGTCTGGTTGTCACAACGCGGAGAAACCCCAACGGACGAGGGCGTATGTCGCGAAAAGATCCAATCGTTTCTCCAGGGCAGCCTGCGTTCGCGACCCGACGTCGATCTCAATACTTATTACGTGCTCGCGCTCAATGAAGAATCGAATATCTCCGTCATCGATCCGCTGCTTGGTTTCGGCGCGAGCAAGTTGTTGACGCTCGTGATGCTGAAGAGTCCGGGTGAGGACTGGGCACAGAAGGACCGCGACGAGAAGCTGTTCGTCAGCATGCCGGGCGCGAATCAGGTCGCCGTCGTCGACACGAGTACGTGGAAAGTCGTGTCGAATATCGACGCCGGTTTGAAGCCGGTGCGTGTTCGCCTGCAACCCGATCAGAGATACCTGTGGGTCGGTAACGACGCGGCGGCTGCTGACAAACCGAGCGGCGTAACCGTGATCGACACGACGACACTGAAAGTCGTGGCCCAAATCGCAACCGGAAACGGACATCACGAGATCGACTTCAGCAGCGACAATCGGTTCGCGTTCGTCACCAACGAAACTGACGGCACGCTTTCCGTTATTGACATTCAGAAACTCGCAAAGGTGAAGGATCTCAAGACGGGCGCTCCGGCCACGTCGGTCGCTTTCTCAACCATCGGCAATGCGCTTTACCTCGTGAACGAAACCGACGGCAGCATCGCCGTGATCGACACGCGCAGTCAACAGATCGCCACGCGTATTCAGACGAAGCCGGGCGTTCGAAACGTGCGTTTTGCACCGGGCGGTCGCTGGGGCTTTGTGCCGAATCCGAAAGAGGACGTCGTCTATGTTTTCGACGCCTCGACGAACCGTTTGGCGCACACGATCAGCATCGACAAAAGTCCCGATCAAGTGGCGTTCACCGATACGTTTGCGTATCTGCGCTCGGCTGCTTCGACCGAGATCAGCATGGTCCGCCTGAGCACGTTGACGGGCCAACCCGACATCGCGAAGTTTCCTGGCGGGCAAAATGCGCCCGCCGACGTCGACGTTCCAGCGAGCGCCGACGTTATGGTTCCTGCTCCGGAAGGCAACTCGGTACTGGTCGCGAATCCCGCCGATCGCGTCATCTATTACTACTCGGAAGGCATGGCCGCGCCGATGGGCAGTTTTCAAAACTATCGCCGCGAACCCCGCGCGTTGATGGTGGTCGATCGCTCGCTGCGCGAGGTCACATCGGGCACGTACACGACGACGACGAAGTTACCGAAGAGCGGCAGCTACGACGTTGCGTTCCTGCTCGACAGCCCGCGAATCTCACACTGTTTCAACGCCGAAGCAAAGCCGAACCCGGATGTTCCGCGGGAAAAGAAAGTCGCGATTCAGATTGAGTACCTGAACAAGGACAAGCAACTGCGGGTTGCCGAAGACTACAAGCTGCGGTTCAAGCTGGTCGATCCCACGACGCGGAAAGCGAAGAGCGATCTGAACGACGTGCGCGTGTTGACGATGTTGTCCTCCGGCATTTGGCAGAAGCGCGACTTTGCGCGTTCGGTGGGCGATGGCGTATACGAGCTCGACCTAAAAGTTCCACAGACGGGTTCTTACTTCGTCTTCGTCGAGAGTCGATCGCAGGGAGCGTCTTTCAGACAACTGCCGATGCTGACACTGAAAGCGGCCGCGCCAACTGCGGAAACACACCACCATCACCCTCAGTTGAAAACTTATTCGTGTCCGATGCACCCGGAGGTGACGTCGAAGAAGAAAGGGAAGTGTCCGAAGTGCGGCATGGATCTGCGCCCGGAAGTTCGCGAAGTGTCGCACGAGGTGGAAACGCCGCCTTCTTCGAAGATGAACATTCCGGACGTCGAGCTGCTCGATCAGAACGGACGAAAGATCCACTTCTACACGGACCTCGTCAAAGGCCACACAGTCGTGATCAACTTTATCTTCACGACTTGCACGACGATCTGTCCGCCGCTCGGCGCCACTTTCGCCCGCGTGCAGAAAGATCTCGGTAACAAAGACGACGTGCGCTTTATATCGATCAGCGTCGATCCGGCGACGGACACGCCCGAACGCCTCAAAGCGTGGGGCCAGAAGTTTCACGCCGGAGCCGGTTGGACGTTTGTAACTGGCGATAAACCCCTCGTTGACGAACTGCTGAGTGCGTTGGGCGTCTCCACCGCCCGCCGCGAAGATCATTCGCCCACCATACTCATCGGCAACGACGCACACGGCGCCTGGACGCGTACTTACGGTCTGGCGAACACCAGCAAGTTGGTAGAACTCATCAACGACGTCAGCGCCGGCAGAACTGCCACGACTGCGGAGGTATCCAAGCAATGACGAAACAACTCTTGGCGTGCGCGCAGGCCATAATGCTCACCTTGTCGGTTGCCGTCTTCACAACGGCACAGACGAGCCTGGCCCAAGGTCAAACCGCGGGACAGGTGCAGGCTGCGGGACAGGCGCCGGTAACCTCGTCCGGTGCGAAGTCGACGGGAACGGCGCCGCCGCAGCCGCACGATCATTCGCACATGGCGAAGACGTCCGAAGAGTCTTCACCGGCGGCGAAATACTTCACCGACGTCGAATTAACCGATCAGGACGGTAAGACTGTCCGGTTCTATTCAGATGTACTCAAAGGCAAGACCGTCGTCGTCAACGCCTTCTTCACGTCGTGCACTTCGGTGTGCCCGCCGATGAACCGCAACATGGAGAAAATTCAGGAAGCTCTCGGCGATCGCGTCGGGCGTGACGTGTTCCTGGTTTCGATCACTGTCGATCCCGAAGTTGACACGCCGACACGCTTGAAAGAATACGCGCAGAAGTTTCACGCGGGCCGCGGTTGGGTTTTTCTGACGGGAAAGAAAGAGAACCTCGACTGGGCTCTCTACAAGCTGGGCCAATACGTCGAGAAGAAAGACGATCATAAGACGATCTTCATCATCGGCAACGAGCCGACCGGCTTGTGGAAGAAAGCGTTTGGCATGGCAAACGTCGCCGAACTCATTCAGGTAGTGGAAAGTGTCGTCAACGACAAGGGCGAAACGACGAAATCGAAATGAAGATCCGCGTTTTTCTTTTTCTCAGTGTTCTTCTCGTTGCTTCGGCGGCGTACGCGCAGCTTACCGTCAGCGAGCGGCGCGGCAAGGCTATTTACTTGCGCGGCGAAAGCACCTCGGGAAGAAGGATCACTGCAATGCTGGGCGATCTTGACGTGCCTGCGTCAACGATGACGTGTGGCGGATGTCACGGTCTGCGCGGTGAAGGCAAGACCGAGGGCGGTGTGACTGCCGGGAACCTGACGTGGTCCAACCTCTTGAAGGCTTACGGCCACACACATCCGTCGGGACGCAAACACGGCGCGTTCGATGAGAGGTTGTTTGTTCGTTCGCTGGTCGAAGGCAAGGATCCGGCGGGCAACGAGTTGGCCGTGGCGATGCCGCGCTTCGAGATGTCGCCGGAAGACATCGCTGACTTGATCGCTTATCTGAAGCGTATCGAAGTCGACCGCGATCCGGGTCTTTCGGAAACGACGATCAAGGTCGGCACGATCCTGCCGAAGCAGGGCGCTCTTGCCGAAACCGGCGCGGCCATGAAGGACGTGCTGACTGCTTACTTCGCAAACATCAACGACAACGGCGGGATTTACAACCGGCGCATCGAGTTGCAAACGATCGACTCGGGTGCTGACGCGGCTACTACGGCAGCGAACGCTACGAGGTCCATCGAAAACGGCGAGATCTTCGCGCTCGTCGGCGGTATAAGCGCCGGCGCGGAGAAAGAGCTTGCGGCAGTGACGCGAGATACGGAAACACCGTTCCTTGGCGCGGCGACGTTGTTGACGCAAACGAGCGCGCAGGAGAATCGAAATCTCTTTTACTTGTTGCCGGGCGCGGGCCAACAGGCGCGGGCGCTGATCAGTTTTGCCGCGAAGCAGCCGGACTTGAAAAAGTCGCGGCTCGCGATCGTCCACTCGGAAGACGAGCTCGCGAAGACGGCCGTGGCTGCGATAGACGATCAGGCGCGCAAGCTCGGGTGGACTTCCGTCACAAACATATCGTTTGCAAACGAACGCTTCGACGCGACGGTGCTTGCCGTAACCCTGAAGGCAGAAGGTGTGGGAGCTGTGTTCTTCGTCGGCGCAGGTGGCGATGCTTTTATCAACGCCGCCGCACGGGCGAATTGGACGCCGCATGTGTTTCTGCTCGGCGCGCTGACGTCGCGCGATCTCATCAAGACTCTACCCGAGGTTTTCAAAGACCATGTGTTTGTTTCGTTTCCGACGGCGCCGACTGACGTCGCGCCCGCAGGTCTGGCGGAATTACGCGCGCTGGAGGAGAAGTACAAGTTTGCCCCCGGACACACAGCGTCGAAGTTGAGTGCTTTTGCCGCCGCGAAGATCTTCACTGAAGCGCTGAAGCGTGCCGGAAGAGATTTGAGTCGCGAAAAGCTCGTCACGGCGCTCGAAGGTCTCTATGAATACGACACCGGCGTGACTCCCAGCATCACGTTTGGACCAAACCGTCGCATCGGTTCGTTGGGAAGTTACGTGGTTTCCGCTGATCTTACTAAACGAGAATTCGTTCTCATTAACTAATGAATGAAAGCTGAAGTGTTATGAAAAAAATCTTAGTCTGTCTTCTTGTGATGTTTGGAGTCTTCTCGTCGGTCGCTGCTCAGGCGAGTGATTGCGGCTGCGAGGATAAACCGTTGCCGGAGATACTCGGCGTCGTGAACGGAGTGAAGATCGCCAAAGAGGATCTAAGTCCGGAAACGCGTTCGCGGGTGGAGCAGTTGCAGCGGCAGGTGGTCGACGCTCGTGCGCGAGAGCTCGATATACAGATCGACTCGTTGCTGCTCGAGGCTGAAGCGAAGAAGCGTGGCGTAAGCCCTTCGCAAGTGATCAAAGACGAGGTCATCGCGAAGGTCCAGGCCCCGACCGAAGCCGAAGCACAGGAGTTTTACAACAAAAACAAGGCGAGTTTTCAAACGGAGTTCAAGGACGAGAAAACGAAGATCGTCGAGTTTCTGAATTACCAGCGTCAGGCCGAGTTGGCGCGAAAGCTGTCGGAACAGTTGCGGGCGGCAGCGCAGGTGAAGGTGCTCGCGAAACCGACGGCGCCGCCAGCCAGCGACGCGGATCGTGCGCGTGTGTTGGCGACCGTGAACGACAAGCAGATCACGATGGGTGACATCGAAGCGAAGTTGCGCCCGTTGATCGCGAAAGTTCAGCAACAGGTCTACACGCTGCGCAAGCAGGACCTCGAGCTGAAGATCAACGACACGCTGCTTTCGCAGGAAGCGCAGAAGAAGGGTGTCACCACACGGGCGTTGCTCGATAGTGAAGTTACAGCGAAAGTCGCACGCGTGACGGACGCGGAAGCGCAGGCGTTCTACGATCAGAACAAGGATCGCATCAGCGGTGAATTTGCGCAGGTGAAACCGCAGGTTGTTCAGTACGTGCAGGAGCGGAAGGAACGAGACGCAACGATTGCTTTTGCCGAACAGTTGCGTAAGGCGGCGACGCTGCAGATCAATCTGAACGCGCCCGAGGTTCCTCCGACGCGCTAATGCGAGTCTCGTTGAAACAGCGTTCTAAAGAGGAAGGGCTGCTTGACACGCTAACATCCGGGGCCTATAGTTTTTTTGCTTATGTTGAAGGCCTGCTCATGTTGTCTCTGGTACTACTGCTGCTGTCAATGCAGCGCGACCGAGACGCCGTGTGCAGGCG
>DASTOZ010000699.1:0-6054 GCA_035762365.1 Pyrinomonadaceae bacterium
GAGTGGGCCGTCACCGCCGGCGACGATCGATGAACGCGGATTGAAGTTCGCGCCCGAAAACTGTACCTCGAGCGATCCCGCCTTTGATTCGAATAGCGATCTTGAATCCGTGGTTACGACTCTATCATGCGTGCTCGGCACCGCCATACGCCAGTTCCTGATCGTAACGGCTTGTGCCGAACTCAACGTTTCCTCGCGCACCAGCGCATCGTTCTCGATCCGCCAAACCACTTCACTAACCAGGCCGGGATCCCACAACTCTCCCGACTTTGTGCCGACAACGGCCCAACGATTCCAACGAACCCGCAAGCTGCGTCCATCAGCACCCGGCTCGATCACATCAGCACCGTCCGTCGTCACCACGACGGGACCGTCTGCGAGTTCCAGATACGGCGTCAAGACCGGATAACTCTGCTCGACCGGCGCGGCGATCCCAAGCAGACCGTGAGGCGCGGGCAAGTAATCGGAAATGCCAGGCCTTGGACCAGTCGTGATCGGCAATGCGAACCGCATGAACCCCTGACGCACGACCCAAACGCCGGCCGCTCGTTGCGGCCCACGCCGGAAAAACTCAAATCGCGCGACCTCGCGCAACGCAGGCGTGCTCGGAAACGTCGTCACGCCTTCCCTGTCCAGCGCGTTCACGATCGGCGTGTGCGAGTTCGCGAGCTTGCCAAAGAACCCCGTCGTCTGTTGCCACTCGCGCTCGCGCGAGATGTACGAATAGTTGCCGCGTCCGAAAGCAAAGATCGAAAGCAAGTGCGCGTCGTCGCGATAGTCGTGCTGCAAGTAATTCCACGCCTGGTAATACAACGCCGCGATGTCCGCGAGAGGCGCTGGACGAAACTCCGCATGCGACGCGAGAAAACCGGCGATCTCCGGCGTGTCGAGATAACTGACAACGCCCTGGCTGCGACCCCAGTTGTATCCGTAACCATCCTCCGAAACCACGTCCCACCACAAACGCATCTGCGCCATCAACGACGGCCGCAGGCGATCGAGAATGTCTTTGCGACCAGCCATCTCCGCCGCTTCATAGATGTAACGCGCGTACTCGTTCGAATAGCGATCGTAACGTCCGGTCGGCGGCGAATCGTCGGCGTAGATCGCGCCGTTGCTGAACTGGATCGCGGCGCGATCGAGTAGCTTGTCAAGAAACGCGCGATCGGTCGAGATGCCCAACTCGTAGTCGATGCTCGCGATGCGTGCCGCGACGCCGAGATAATTCTCCGGCAGGTTGATTACCTTGTTCGTCTTCGGATCGTAAAACCGCTCCGGATTGAGCAACAACCGCCACGCCTTCTGCTCGTCAGCAGACAAGCTCAGCCACAGCGGGTTCGTCTTCAGATCGCGGCCGAAGTGGCGCAACGCAAGCGCCGCATAAAGTTGCGAGAATGCTTTGCTGCCGGCGCGCGACTCGATCAAACCGATCTGGCCCACCCATTTCGCGAGATCGCGTCCGGCGAGTTCGCGTTTGCCGGTCGTCTCGGCATACGCCGCCAGCGAACGCATGAACGTTCCCCAGGAAAACTCGCCCGTCGTCGGCACGCCCAGCACTCGATCCGGCGGCGGATCGAGTGTGCTGATCGCGCTGAGATGCGCCGCGAGCTCGCGACCGAGAAAATCGTTTACCTCGTCGCGCAGAGTAGCGGTCTTGATCGTGTTCGCCTGCACGCTCGCAGCGAACAGCAGAACGCCAATCAATGAGAATTTTAGCGCTGGCCTCAAAAGGTTAATTTCAACCCAAACTGAATGTTTCGCGGTGGTCCCGACGTCGAGACCGTGCCAAACGATGTCGTGTTGCTGAGATTCGTCTCCAGGTCGCGGAAGTTGGCGCGATTGAACGCGTTGAAGATATCAGCCTGGAACTGCAAATTGAACCGCTCCGTCAGCGCAAACCGCCGCCGCAACGAAAAATCCCACGTCTGCGCGCCCGGTCCTTCGACCGTTCCGACGCCGCACGATCCGCGTCTGGTTGCTGGCGCCGGCTGGAACGCGCTCTTGTTGATCCAGTTGTTTGGACCACGCTCGCCGTTCGGGACCAGCACATCGCTGCCGACGCAGTCGGCGCGGCGGTTTCCGAAAAGCGTGTCCGCGGTTGCAGTGACGGTCAGATAGGGCCCTGACTGAAACCGCGTGATGCCACTGATTTCATAACCGTGGAGAATCGCCCGCGCGAATCCCTGGGTGCGGCTGAACATGTTCACGGTGTACGTGTAAGCCACCGAAAAGACGTGCCGTCGATCGAACGTCGCTGGTCCATAGTTGAACCTTCTGTTGAATGGATCTTCGGGGTTGTCGTTGAAACCGCTGGCATCCGTCAGCACCTTGGACCATGTGTACGACGTCGCCATGAGCAGATCGCCTTTGCGCTTCGCCGCGTAAAGCTGCATGCCGTGATAATTCGACGTCGAATCGCTCATGCGCATTCTGATTGCCGTGAAACCTTTGAACGGTCGCAGAGCGTTGGTTGGAAGGTTCGGTCCCGGCGGTGCGTTGTTGCGAATCTGTTCGAACGTCGGCTGGTTGATGTCCGGCTGACGAATCAAATGACGGCCCAGGTTGCCGACGTACGATGCTTCAGCAAAGATGCCGCGCGGCAACTCACGCTGCACGCTGAGGCTGAAACTCATCGTGTACGGCGTGTCGAGTTCAGGATTCACCGCGTTGATCTGCGCCCACGGCGCGACCACAGTCGAGCCGCCGGTGATGTTGCTGAGGTTCGCGTTCTGGAACTGCGCGCTGCTGGCATAAGGCGGATTGCTCAGCGACGGGAAGATCAGGTTGCCCTCGATGCGGTCGTAGTACATGCCGAAGCCGCCGCGAATCGAAGTCTTGTTGTCGTCAAAAGGCGAATACGCAAAACCGACGCGCGGCATGAAGTAATGATGTCCTTCGTAGAGTCCGCGCGGCGCGCCAATCGGGACTGCACGCACGTCCGCACTGTCTCCGCCGGGCACGCGTCCGAGTTCCTCAGGCGGCACTCCGTTTCCGGCGCGCACGAGACCGTTGAAACGATTGCCGCCCTTCGTCGGATCGATGTTTCCATTCGCGAGGATCGTGACAGCCTGGGCGGGGTTGTAGAGCGAAGGATCGAAGTTCGCGAGGTTGTTCGCCTGCGTGTAGATCGGTTGACCGAACTGCCAACGCAAGCCGAGCTCGAGACTCAAGCGACGGCCCACCTTCCAACTGTCGGCAACGAACGCTTCCGATTGCGTGAAGCGGAAGAAGCCCATCGGATCGAGTGCCTGCTCGCTGTACGTGCGGAAATTGCCGAGCAGTGCGTCGGCGAAAGAGTTGTTAGTTGTGCGCGTGTTGTTGCCGGTGCTGAAATCAACCTGGCCCGCGTACGTCGTGCGCGCGTTTTGATCGATGCGATTGCGCGTGATCGACATTCCGGTCTTCAGCGTGTGATTGCCTTTGACCCACGTGATCGTGTCGCTGACGTTGATGTCCGTCGTCGGCGAAAGCAGCGAACGCGCTGCGCCGAAGAAACTGGCGAAGCCGGCGATCGTCGTGTCCGGAATCGAGTTTTCAAACCTGCCGCCGCCGCTGAACAGTTGTTGAAACTGGAAGCCGTAAGTCTCGCGCTTCCAAAGATCGCCGTCGGGCGGAATGCGTTGGGCCACCCACGCGCCGGTCATCTTCGCTTCGTTGATGAACGTCGGCGTGACGAGCCACGTGTGCGAGAGTTGAATCGACTTGCCCGGTCGTAAACGGAAGCTCGGAATAGTCGGCAGTTGCGTCGTGATGAACGTGCCGAACGGATCGATCAACTCGTTCTTGTCTTTGATGTAGCGCCCGTAGAGCGAATGCTTCTCGTTGATTTTGTAGTCGATGCGCAGCAGGTCTTCGCGATAGTCCAGCGGGTTCGGTTGCTGGAAGGTGACGTTGTTTCCTACCGGGCTGTTGATGAACGCAGTCGCGAGACCGATCGCATTGCGATAAACGCTTGCGATGGCGCGGCCGTCGACAGTGATCCGATCCTGCGGAATGATGTTCCGCAGCGCGACGTTTGTGCCGCCGAAACAGCCGGCGCGGTTCGCCTGCGTGCAAGGCAACGAGCTCGCCGGATCCTTGAGCACGCCGTCGTCGGCCGTGCCGACAACTCCGTCCGCCCCCCGCAGACGGAACGAAAAGTCACCGTTCAACTCGGCGAGCGTCGGCACCGTGCGACGTTGTGCCGCCGAGAGACGACGAATGTACTTCCACTCCTGGCCGCCAAAGAAAAACAACTTGTCTTTGATGATTGGCCCACCAAAACTGTAGCCGAAGTTGTTGAAGCGTAAGGCCGGACGAACCGGGGCGAAAAACGCGCGCGCATCGAGCTTGTCGTTGCGAATGAATTCAAACGCGCTGCCGTGAAAGTCGTTGCCGCCGCTGCGCGTTACAAGGCTGACCTGTCCGCCGGAATTGCGTCCGTACTCTGCTGAGAAATTCGAGGTCTGTATTTTGACTTCCTGAATGAAATCGATGCCCAGATTGTTGATCTGACTCGCGTTGCTGCCCGACTGGAGATTGAAGCCACCGTCGATCGTCACGTTGTTTGTTTGACCGCGATTGCCGTTGATCGACTGGTTGTTGGTCGCCAGACTCGTCGTCAACTCGAGCTGATCGTCGTTAATCAGAGCAACACCCGGAACGAGCGATAGAAGCTGAATGTAGTTGCGGCCGTTCAGCGCCAGGTTCTGGACCTGTTGCTGATCGATAACGCGCGCGACTTCGCCGGAGGTCGTGTTGACCGTCTCCCCGGCGATGCTCGTGATCTCCACCGTCTCCGAAACCTCACCCACTTCGAGTTTCAGATCCACTGTCAATCGCGCATCAGCCGTCACGCTCTTGCCGGACACGAGTGCTTTCTTGTAACCCTTCGACTCTGCTTCGACGCTGTAAGTGCCAACGGGCAGATTCGTGACGGTGTAGAAACCGTTTTCGTCACTCGTCGCGGTGCGTTCGGCGTTGTTCGCAATGTTGATGACCTTGATTGAGGCGTTGGGAACGCCGGCGCCATTCGCGTCCTGCACGGTTCCGGAAATGCGTCCGACGACGGTTTGTCCAAACGTGGATTGAGAGGCAAGGATGATGAGTGAAAGTAACCACAAGAGTGGTAGTCGGGTTTGCTTAGAGCCTCGCATCGATCTAGACCTCCAAGGAAGAGTTGTTTTAGGCGACCATCGGGGCCGCAAACGCGGGCGCGGCGACCAGGGCCACGGCGCCGCGCAGACGCGGATGCTCTTCGGCGGGCACAATGTGAATCTCGGTGGCGCCACCAAAGTCAGTTAAAGTTCTTTCGCGCAGAGCGCTGCGCACGATCGGTTCGATCAAACTCCACGCTGTCGTTATCTCGCCGCCGATGTAGATCCGCGCGGGATCGACAGAGTTGACGATCGAAGCGAGACCGAGTCCGAGATAACGCGCGGTCGAGTTCACCGCCGCCAGCGCTTTCGCATCACCCGCACGCGCGCGCGCAATCAAGTCTTCGACGGTGAAACTTGCCGTCTCCGCCTCACGCGGACGGCCGTCCGAAAGATCGCGCCCGAAGTAACGCGACAACGTCGCGAGGTTCGAAACGTAAGCTTCCCAACATCCGGTCGCGCCGCACGAGCAGCGTGGTCCATCGATGCTCAACGGCACGTGACCAAACTCGCCCGCCGTGTTGTGACGCCCGCGCATCACCTCGCCATTTACGACCACGCCAACGCCGACGCCGTCCGAGACACTCACGAACACCGAGTTTCCCGAAGCAACGACGTCGCTACGCGTGGCCCACAGTTGGGCCAGGGCGCACGCCTTTCCGGAGTTCTCGATGTGGACCGGGATGCCAACGGCAGTCGCCAGCGGATCGCGCAGGTTGACTTCGCGCCATCCGAGCGTCGGCGCGTGCAGCACGCGGCCCAACGCGGGATCGACCATGCCGGGCACGACCACGCCAACGCCCTCGCAAGCACCGATGTCGCTGAAGTCGCCGAGCATTTGCTTGATGCGCCGCGCCAGATCGTTTGTCAGCACGTCGATGTCTTTGCTGGTTTGGAAACTACTGACGACGCCCAACTG
>DASTOZ010000700.1:0-2779 GCA_035762365.1 Pyrinomonadaceae bacterium
AAGAACGTATACGGCGCGCTTCTCGGGACGGGTCAAAAAAGGATCGAGTTGACAACCGCGCAGATCGGAAAGCTGGCAGGCGAAAAGAACGACATGGCGGTGCAGTCCGCGCTCTACATGCTCGAACGCGCGGGACACATCTCGCGCGAAGCCGCCGCCGCGCCCCGCAACGAACGCGGCGCACGCAATCCGCGAGTTATCATGATGCTCGACAACGTTCCAATCGCATCACTTCGAGTCGATCCCAGACAGATTGCTGGTCGTGCCGATTTGGAACGGCGCAAGCTCCGTGAGTTGATTAATCTGTGTTACACGGATTACTGCTACCGAGCGCACATTCTCGACTACTTCGGCGATCGCCATCACGATCGTCAATGCGGCACATGCGGCAACTGCAGCTTGAAAACTGCCGCCGCGATTAGAGCGGTCGAAGTTGAAGAAACACCAATCCCACCCAGAAACTCCCAGCCACACGCGCTCACGGCTGACGAACTGCTCCGCGTCAGAAAGATCCTCGCTTGTGCAAAACGGATGAATGGAAAGTTTGGAAAGAAGATCCTGGCGGGGACCTTGCGGGGCTCGGCGTCGAAACAAGTGATGAGCGCCGGTCTGAACGAGCTTTCGACTTACGGCTTATTAAAGGACATGTCTAACGACGAGGTTCAGACGTATATCGACGCGCTTATCGAAGCCGGCTGCCTGAAAGTAAAAGGAGGCGCTTACCCGACGGTCAGCACCACGGATCTCGGCGACCGCGTGATGCGCGAGCAGGAACAGATCATGTTATCCCTGCCTTGATCCGTGTTACTTGATGACTCCGGTCAACGGACTGGACGCGCTTGCATACAAACGCTTCGGCATTCGACCCGCCAGATAGGCCAGCCGGCCGGCCTGAATCGCCAACTTCATCGCCGTTCCCATCTTCGCCGGATCGTCAGCTTCCGCGATCGCGGTATTCATCAGCACACCATCGGCGCCAAGCTCCATCGCGATCGCGGCATCGCTCGCCGTCCCCACACCTGCGTCGACGATGATCGTCGCATCGGGAAGCTGTTCACGCATGATCCGCAGGTTCGCAGGGTTCTGCACACCCAAACCCGATCCGATCGGCGCGGCCAGCGGCATGATCGCCGCACAACCCGCGTCGAGCAGCTTCTTCGCCATGATCAAATCGTCGTTGAAGTACGGCAGGACGATAAAGCCTTCCTTCACGAGAACACGCGCCGCCTCGAGCGTCTGCTCGTTGTCAGGAAACAACGTCGTCTGATCGCCGATGACCTCGAGCTTCACGAGATCCGTGCCCAACGCTTCACGCGCGAGGCGCGCCGTGCGCACCGCATCGTCAGCGGAGTAACAACCCGCCGTGTTCGGCAAAATCTGCATCGCCGGATCCAGATGATCGAGAAACGATTCGCTACTCCGATCGAGCGGCACGCGTCTGACCGCGACCGTCACCATCTCCGCGCCTGACGCCGCGTGTGCCGCGCGCATCTCTTCAAAACTTCGATACTTGCCCGTGCCGATGATCAGGCGTGAATTAAACGCACGCCCCGCAATCATCAGACTCTGGCGCGCGCCGGCGCCACTCGAAACCTGCTCTCTCATTGCTGTCGACATACTCGAAACTTTACACGCATTTAGCTTCGACCACCACCGACGAAGTGCACGATCTCGATCCGATCGTCGTCGCGCAACTCCGTCGTGCCCCAGTCATTGCGACGCACGACGGCGCGATTCAACTCGACGGCAATTCTCGCGGGCGGCAGATCAAGCTCGGCGATCAACTGGGCCAGGGAAAGTGGACTCGAGAACTCTCGGGCTTCACCGTTTACATAAACGCGCAAGGTCAAACCTCGTCAGGTGGCGGGATGAATGATGCGGCGAAGCTCGGCGGCCTGGTCTTTCACCACAGCACGCACCAGCACGGCCGCGCGGCCGGAAGAAAACTCGGGGATTTGCGTCGCGACAGTCGCCACTCCGTCGCTCTCGGTTTTCAAGGCATAGATCAAAGGACGGAAAGTCGTTCCCAGGATCTTGATCGACACGGACGCGTTTGCGAGCGGTTTCTCATCACCGCGGAGGCGATTGGTGATGAGTACGCGCAACGTGTAGGCATTGCCTGAATAAAACTCTTCGTCATCCAGCAACTCGATCACGAGCCCGTCAGGCAGAACCTCTTCAAGAGGCTCTTCTGCTTCAGCCTCTTCCAAGACCTCGGCCGTGAACTCCTCTTCAACGACGATCGGCTCTGTCGATTCTTCGAGTTCCTCGACTTCCTTGGGCGGCGGAGGCGTCCACTGCTGCGTCATCTCATAATCGAACTCAAACTCTTCGACCACCGTCGGCGCGCTCGCAACCTCAACCTCTTCGGAAACCTCAATGTCGTCGTCGACCACCGGCGCTTCGACTGTTGTACCGGCAGCTTCTTTCGCGCGTCCGCTCATCTTCTTCAGATCGTTGATGCGTCCCGAGTGAATGGCTGCGCAGATCAACTTGTGTTGCCGTTTCAGACGCTCGGCGAGTGCTTCATCGCTGAATCCCTGTTCGATCAGATCTGCGTAAGGGGAGCGCTTGCTGGCGAGAATCGTGCCGCCGGAATAGACCAGCGAAAGGATGATCGGTGAGTCGAGACCCTTGTCCTCGGTCTGCACATGATAGACGACGCCATCATGTTCGATGTCAGTGTTGAATCCGGTAATCACAGGCTCAAGGTAAGTCCCTCAACGGAAGGCCGCTCCAAAGCGGCTTTTCCTGAACGGTAACACAAGCATTTTTTCAC
>DASTOZ010000701.1:0-12728 GCA_035762365.1 Pyrinomonadaceae bacterium
GTCACGTTGAAGCCAGTCGTCATCAACGACACCTTCATCACACCCGACACGAACACCTACGGAAACGCGCGTTTGGACATCAAAGTGAACAAGAAGCACACGCTGGTGGGACGCTTCAACTACAGTCAAAGCAGTCAGGACTTGCAAGGCATCGGCGGGTTTTCGCTACCATCACGCGCCTACAGCGGCAAGCGCACGAACTTCATCGTGCAGATAACCGAAACCGCGCTGCTCAACGAGAAGACGGTCAACGAAACACGCTTCCAGTACGTTCGCAACCGCTTCAACCAACAGGCCGTGCTCGACGCGTTTGCTTTGAACGTGAACGACTCGTTCTTCGGGGGCGGCGCACAAGTGGGCGCCGCGTCGAACGCGCAAAACCGAATGGAGTTGCAGAACTTCACGTCGTGGACGCACGGTAATCATTTTCTGAAAGCGGGCGTGCGCATCAGGCACGCCGACATTCTCAGCATCTCGCCGGGAAACTTCGGCGGCACTTACACGTTTGCGGGCGGACTTGGTCCGGCGCTCGATGCGAACGATCAAATTATTCCGGGGCAGCCGCTCGTGCAGGTCAACAGTCTCGAACGCTATCGTCGCACGCTCGTGTTTTCACGAGCCGGGTTGAGCGGACCGGCGATTCGCCTGCTCGGTGGCGGTCCGACACAGTTTTCGATTGCCGGCGGCAATCCCGAAGCGGGTGTGAAACAGACCGACGTCTCCGTCTATCTTCAAGACGAATGGAAACTGCGGCCCAACTTCACTCTCTCGCCGGGACTGCGTTACGAAAACCAGACGAACATCGACAGCAACTTCAATCTTGCGCCGCGTATCGCGTTCGCATGGTCGCCGGTATTCGGTGGCAACAAAACTCCACCGCCCGCGAAACCCGCCGCTACTGCTGCTCCAACAGGACCTGCGGGAACGACCGCGGCCGCGCCTGCGCCAGCACCTGCTCTTGCGCGTGCGCCTGCTGGTCCACCAAAGATGGTGATTCGCGGCGGCTTCGGCATTTTCTATAGTCGTATCTCTGAAGACATCACGCTGAACGCCACACGTTTCAACGGCGAGAACCAACAGCAGTTTCTCGTCACCGATCCGGCGGTGCTCGACCTGTTCCCTGTCGTTCCGCCAATCGATATTCTTGACACGTTTGCGCAACCGCAAGTTCGTCGCGTCGTCGACGACGACCTCAACACTTTCCGCGCGCTGCGGGGCACGTTCACCGTCGAACGCGTGCTGCCAAGGAACGTGCGCCTGACGTTTACGTACGCGCATTCACGCTTTCAACGCTCGCTGCGCAGCGTGAACATCAATGCGCCACTCGGCGGAACTTTCATTCCTGGCTTCCCCAACTCAGGCGTGCGACCACTCGGCAACGACGAGGGAAACATCTTCCAGTATCAATCGACCGGGCGATCCGTTGCCAACAGCTTCAACATGAGCATCAACGGGACTGTCAGGAAGATCAACTTCTTCGGCGGCATGAGTGTTGGCAAAACCAGAGGCGCCGACTCAGGCGCGAGCGGTTCGCCGTTTGACGCGTACGACTTTACCAACGAGTTTGCGCGTCAGAATTACAGCTCACTGGTGTTTTCACACTTCGGCGGCAACTACACATTGCCTTTCGGAATCGGTATGAGCCTGTTTGGAATAGCGAGCTCTGGCCAACCGTTCAACATCATCACCGGCCGCGACACCAACGGCGACACGCTGTTCACCGAACGGCCCGCGTTCGCCACCGATCCCAACGAACCGGGAGTGGTGATGACGCCCTTCGGCGCTCTCGATCCGACGCCTTCGCCAGGACAGAAGATCATCCCGAGAAACATCGGACGTGGTCCGGGTAACATCGTCGTCAGCTTCAACATCGGCAAGTCGTTCAAGTTTGGACCAGCGATCGAACCCAAAGCACCACCAGCCGGCGCACCGCGCACGACCGACGCCGGCGCGCCTCAAACACCGCCCAAACCCGCTCCAGTACAGCGACCTTACCAGTTGAGCTTGTCAATGAGCGTCAATAACCTGTTCAATCGAACAAACGCGGGACCGCCGATTGGCAACATGACGTCGCCGTATTTCCTGCAAACCGTCTCCGGGTCTGGGGGGTTGTCGTTTGGTGGACCCGGCGGAGGATCGAGCGGTAATCGCGTGGTTTATGTGCGGGCGAGGATCAATTTCTAATTAGCAAAAAAAAGTTATTCATACTTATCGTCTTCGGCATTCTGCTGCTGTCGCAGTCGCCGTTTGCCTGCCGTCGCTACAAGCTCAGACAGTTGAACGCCGCGATCAAGCGCGTCAACTCTGAACGCACTCCGCCGCAAGCTGATAATCCGTTTACCGAGTTCAAGGGCGTGATGCACGTGCACTCGTTTCTTGGCGGCCATAGCTCCGGCACTTTCCCCGAGATCATCGCGGCCGCCAATGCAAACAATTTGGATTTTGTGATCATGACAGAGCACACGGAAGAAGATATGGAGACCGCCGCAATGACGTTGCGTGGCCTCCACGCCGGCGTGCTGTTCGTGAACGGAAACGAAGTAAGCGCGGAGAATGGAGATCGCACACTGGTGTTGCCGGGGTTCGTCTCGCCCTCGGAGGAAGAGGAAATCATCCTATCGCAGCGCTCCGGGATCGAATTTCCGGACACGATCGTTGCTTACCCGAAAGAGTTCAAAGACTGGAACCAGTTTGGTTTAACTGGTGTTGAAGTCTTCAACGTCTATACTAATGCGCGTCGCATCAATCCCGTTGTCGCGTTCTTCGATGTACTTTGGTCCAAGGGCAGCTATCCCGACCTGCTATTTGCACTCTACCTCGAACGTCCGGATGCGAACCTGAAACTCTGGGACCAGGCATCAACGCGTTCACACCTGGCGGCAACCGCCGGTAACGACGCCCATGCCAACATCGGCCTCAGCCTGCGAGACAGTGCTGGAAACACGATCGCCGGCATCCAGCTCGATCCATACGAAGTCAGTTTTCGCCTCGTCCGGATGCATGTCCTCATCGAGGGTCACAAGCCACTTGAGCAGAAAAAGTTGCTGGAAGCGATAAGGGCCGGTCACTGCTTCATCGGTTTTGATTTCCTCGGAGATCCGTCGGGTTTCTCGTTCACCGCCGAAAGTCAGGGCACGCAGACGATACAGGGCGACGAAATCATGTTGGCCCCAGACACGCGATTGAAGGTCCGAACGCCGGTTTCAAGCCGTGTTTTGTTGTTTAAAGACGGGAACGTGATATCAGACGAGAGCGGCGTGACGAGCAAAGAGTATCCGGTATCGGAGCGAGGCGTTTACCGCGTCGAGGTCTACCTGCCACAACTGGGGAACCTCGTAGCAGACAAGCCCTGGATTATTTCCAACCCGATTTACGTGAGATAGTTCGTGGTCCAGACACGGTTTCGCCCCACCGGGTGCCCTGCTAGCTCCCCTGTGGGGCGACAAACCTGCGCCGGAAAGCTCCGGCTTCACTTGTTTTCGGAAGCGGTGCGTACGTTCACCGGAGTACTGTTGGAAGTCCTGTGTTGGACCCCTCGCTCCTGACTCCTCTAGTGTATTTGAGGATTAGGAGTACAGCCTTCCACACACTGTTTTTTCAAGTCCTTTCAGTCTAGGCTTGGACCGTGAAACTGTCAACAGGCAGCTTGACCGAACAGGAACAATACAACCTCAAATTCGTTACAATGCCAGACTAAATCCAATCCAATTAAACGTATGGAAATCACGATACCAACACCGCGCAATTTCAGCTTCCAAAGGACCGTCATCAGCCACGGATGGTGCGAGCTACTGCCGTTTTCACTTGATCAAACCAAGTGGGAACTGACCCGCGTTATTGACCTCGGCGAAAAGCCCCCGGTCACCATCACCATGCGGCAGGGAAAGGGACACGTCACCGCCACCACCTCCCGCCGGCTGAACAAAACCGACGCCGCCCGCGTGCTCCGCGACGCTCGTCACATACTCCGGCTCGACGACGACCTCGTCCCATTCTATCTGGCCACAGGGGCCGTCCCGGAGTTCGCCTGGATTGGGAAGCAGGGCGCCGGACGAATGCTCCGTTCACCGACCGTCTTCGAAGACCTCGTTAAGATGATCTGCACCACGAACTGTTCCTGGTCGCTGACGGAAAAGATGGTCACCGGTTTGGTGGAGAGTATCGGCCGCGAGAGTGACGATGGTCGCAAGTCTTTTCCAACACCGGAAGCCATGGCCTCGATGCCGGTGAAGTTTTACGTTGACGAAGTGCGCGCGGGTTATCGGGCGCCATACTTGAAGGAACTGGCGGATCGGGTTGCGTCAGGGGAGCTGAATGTCGAGACATGGCTCACGAGCGACCTTTCGACTGCGGATCTCGTGAAGCAGATCAAGGGCGTGAAGGGCGCGGGCGATTACGCTGCGGAAAACTTGTTGAAGTTGTTGGGTAGATACGACGGGTTGGCGCTCGATTCGTGGACACGAGCGAAGTTTTTCAAGGTGCGGAACAACGGCCGCAAAGCAAACGACAAGAAGATCGAGCGCTACTACTCGCGCTTCAAAGAATGGCGCGGTCTCGCGCTCTGGTGCGACGTCACACAGGACTGGCTCGAGTAAAGTACAGTCAGGAAGGGGGCGACGTTGCGATCCGCCCCTTCCAAACTTGTTCCAGCTACTTACTGTTTATTCAGAACCCAGGTTGAATCCTGTGGTCCGCGCGGGCCGCCTTCGCTATGACGCGCAACGGTCAACACTTTTCCATCCGCCGACAGTGAAAGCTTGTCGTTCTGGGTGGTGGTGATTTCAGTTCCCTCTCGCTCGAACGTCGTCTTCGTCATCAACTCGAGCGTCTTGCCGTCACTGGACAGCGTGGCTTTCCTCACGAACTTAGCCTGTCCCATCTCGCCGTTGGTCTCGGTGCCGTCGAGATTGAAGACTCTCGGACCGCCCATTCCGCCGCCCATGCCGCGACCGCCGCCCTGACCCCCACCTTGGCCGCTACCCTGACCGGCGCCTGCCGGAGGAGGACCGCCTGCGGGAGGCGCGCCACTCGGAGCAGCACCAGTGCCACCCATGTTTCCGCCGCCGCCGCCACCAGTCACCTTCTCTTCAATGCTGATGGTCTTGTCGGTCTGGGTGATGTTCCATGAAATGTCTACGTTTTGAACTCGCTGACTGAGACCCTGGCTCTTGCTCTTATCAAGCGTCCAGGTTCCGGCGAAGTTGGCCGGTGGTGCAGCAGCCTGCACGGCCAGCGAGAATACGAGCGCGCTGATTAGACAAAGAGCGCCAAGCAACTTTCTCATTAACGGATCTCCTTAAGAAGTGTCGGTTGAGAGAGTGCGAAGTCTATCAAAACAACCTCCACACAACTGTAAGGAACTGTAAAGATTTGTATAGGCTTGGTAAAGCAACCTGTTGCTGTTAATGCGCGCGGAACCTTTGACGTTATAGATGCGTAACAAGGCGGGTGTTCGACGAGCTGTTTGAATCGATACATCGACGATCGTCCGAGAATGTGCACGTTGCGACGATTATTGCGAAGAGAAAATCGGCCCGTTGAATTTTTGTCATAACCACGCTGCGAGTGGTGTTTTTTCGCAGAGGAATTTTTGAAGGCGCCATTGCGGAGGCCAACGGAATAATAGTTGTAATTAAACCTCAGCAAGGTGTGGAAACCTGGCTTGCGAATTGAAGGACCAGCTGGTGGCCATCAGGGAGTGAGCTGAAACAGAAAGTTAAGGAGAGCTGTAATGAAGTCAATCGTGAATCGGATAGTAGTGGTTGTTATGGTAGGCGCGCTGATGAGCGTTGCTGCGTTCGCTAAAACTCAGAAGCACACAGTTACCTTCGAGAACGACATCAAGGTGAACGGCGCCGTCGTGAAGAAGGGCGCCTACGAGATCAAGTTTGATGAAGAGACCGGTCAGTTGTCGATCAACAAGAATGGCAAAACCGTTGCCCAGACCATGGCGAAGCTCGAGTCGCGCGCCAAGAAGGCCAATGGCTTTCAGTTGAGATCGGTTGGTGAGGGCGATCAGACGGAGCTGGTCGGACTCACGTTCAGTGGATCGGACAAAGACGTTGTGGTGACCGGCGGCGGCGCAACCACTACTGGCAATAACTAAAACGCTTAGCGTTTTGAATGCGTTCCCCTACTACGCCTCGGGACTGCGTGTTCCGGGGCGTAGCTGTTCTTACGCACAGAGATTGTTCGAACTCCGTGTAACTAGTGGGATGCGATTAGGGCTACTCACATGGGAAATAGGAAAGAATGATTCTTAGTTTCTTTATTTCAATGTGTGATCCGACTTGCGCTGCGCACATGGAAATAAAGCAGGATAGGTAATCTGTCTTGCCTGCGGTAAGATCCAGCCAAAACAACACGGAGAACCCGAGATGAAATACAGACGCTTCGGCCGCACCGGCTGGGAAGTTAGCGAGATGGGCTATGGCATGTGGGGCATGGCCAGTTGGTCCAACTCGAGCGACGACGAATCACTTCGTTCACTTCAAGCCGCGGTCGAACTCGGCGTCAATTTCTTCGACACTGCATACGCCTACGGACAAGGCCACAGCGAGAACCTGCTGGGCCAGATCGTCCGCTCCAATCCCGGCAAACGACTCTACACCGCGAGCAAGATTCCGCCGAAGACACTGCAATGGCCTGCACCATCTGACTCGACGCTGGCCCAATCGTATCCTCCGGATCACGTCGAGGAGTACGTGCATCGCAGTCTTGAAAACGCAGGCCTGCAACAGTTCGACCTGATGCAATTTCACACCTGGAACGACGCGTGGATGCGCGACGATCGCTGGTTCTACAAACTGGACGATCTACGCAGTCAGAAACTGATCAATGCCATGGGAATCAGCATCAATCGTTGGGAACCATGGAACGGATTGCGGGCGGTGCGCAGCGGACAGATCGACGCGGTGCAGGTGATCTACAACATCTTCGACCAGAACCCCGAGGACGAACTGTTTCCCGCGTGTCGCGAGCACGACGTCGCGGTGATCGCGCGCGTGCCGTTCGATGAAGGAACGCTGACGGGCACGTTGACTAAAGAGAGCAAGTGGCCGGAAGGCGATTGGCGCAATACTTACTTCGTTCCCGAGAACCTGATTCCGGCAGTTGAAAAAGCTGACGAGATCAAGAAGTTGCTGGACGAGTGGAACAGAGAACACGATACGCGAATCACGATGCCGGAGCTCGCGCTTCGTTTCATCCTCAACAACCCGGACGTCAGCACGATCATCCCCGGCATGCGAAAACTGCATCACGTCGAGGCGAACGTCGCGGCCAGCGACGCCGGTCCGCTACCTTCCGATCTTCATCAAAAACTGCGCTCCTTCCGCTGGGTCCGCAAACCCGCGCCGTGGTCGCAGTGAGTTAAGAGCCGCTGCCGGCTTTCATATTCAAAGTCTTCAGCAGGAACGCCCAGCGGTCGGCGATCTCTTCGATCGTTTTCGACGTTGGTTTGCCTGCACCGTGGCCCGCCTTTGTCTCGATTCGAATCAAGATCGGCGCGTCGCCGGCTTGCGCGGCCTGAAGCGCCGCGGCGAATTTGAAACTGTGCCCCGGCCAAACGCGATCGTCATGATCCGCTGTGGTAATCATCGTCGGCGGATACTTCGTTCCCGGCTTGATGTTGTGCAACGGCGAGTACGCCAGAAGCGCTTTGAACTCGTCCGCATTCTCCGATGAACCGTAATCGGAAACCCACGCCCAACCGATCGTGAACTTCTGAAACCGCAGCATGTCCATCACGCCAACCGCCGGCAACGCCGCACCAAACAGATCCGGCCGCTGCGTCAGCGCCGCGCCGACGAGCAATCCGCCGTTGCTGCCGCCACCGATCGCCAACTTCGGCGTCGACGTGTACTTGTTCGCGATCAACCACTCCGCCGCCGCGATGAAATCATCAAACACGTTCTGCTTTTTCAACTTCATCCCGGCCTGGTGCCAGTCTTCGCCGTACTCGCCGCCGCCGCGCAAACTCGGCTGCGCGTAAACGCCGCCCATCTCCATCCAAACCATGTTCGCAACGGAGAACGCGGGCGTCATCGAGATATTGAAGCCACCATATCCGTACAGGTACGTCGGATTGTTGCCGTCGAGCTTCAGGCCCTTCTTATGCGTAATGAACATCGGCGCCTTCGTGCCGTCTTTGCTCGCGTAGAAGACCTGCTTCGTTTCGTAATCGGCAGGATTGAACTCGACTTTCGGCTGGCGAAAGATCGTGCTCTTGCCGGTGGTCATGTCGTAACGATAAATGGTCGTCGGCGTGGTGAAGCCGGTGTAGTAATAGAACGTCTCTTTGTCTTTTGCTTTGCCACCGAAGCCGCCTGCCGAACCGATGCCGGGAAACGCAACTTCGCTCAGCAGCTTGCCTGCGGTGTTGTGAATCCTGACCTGCGTGTAAGCGTCTTTCAGGTAGTTGAGAATGAACTTGTGGTCCACGAGGCTGACTGACTGCAACGCGTCTTTGCTCTCCGGCACGATGGTTTTCCAATTCTCTCGGGCCGGTTTGCTGACGTCGATCTCCACGATCTTGCCGCGTGGCGAGTTCAGATCAGTTTGAAAGAAGAATCGCGTGCCCTCATTGCCGACGAAGTTGTAAGCAGCGTCGAACTCGTCGAGCAGTTTCACGACTTGCGCATCGCTCGATCGGAGGTCTTTGTAGTAAACGCGGTTCTTAACGTCGGTGCCCTGGAAGATGGTGATGATCAGATAGTTGCCATCTTCACTGACGGCCGCGCCGAAGAGCCAGTCTTTTTGATCCGGACGTTCGTAAACGAGCGTGTCTTCCGCTTGCGGCGTGCCGATTCTGTGGAAGTAAACCTTCTGAAAATAGTTGGTGCCTTTGAGCGCGTCGCCCTTGGGTTCGTCGTAGCGGTTGTAGAAGAAACCCTTGCCGTCGTTTGTCCACGAGGCGCCTGAAAACTTCACCCACTTGAGATCGTCGGAAAGATCCTGTCCCGTCTCGACGTCGCGGACTTTCCACTCCTGCCAATCGGATCCCGAAGCGGAAATGCTGTACGCGAGCAACTTCCCGTCAGGGCTGACTTGCGTTCCCGAAACGGCGACTGTGCCGTCGGCCGAAAGCGTGTTGGGATCGAGGATCATTTTCGGCGGGGCGTCGAGTCCGGTGACGGTGTAGAGCACCGACTGGTTCTGAAGCCCGCTGTTGCGGAAGTAGAAATAGCGGTTCCCTTCCTTGAATGGAACGCCGTACTTTTCGTAATTCCAAAGCTTGGTGATGCGATCTTTCAGCGCATTGCGCGCCGGAATCGCCGCGAGGTAATCGAAGCTCAACTTGTTCTGGGCTTCGACCCACGCTTTTGTCTCTTCCGAGTCGAGATCTTCCAGCCAACGATACGGATCGGCAACTTTAACGCCGTGATAGTCGTCAACCTGCTCGCTCTTGCGTGTTGGGGGATAATTTTTCGAAGTAATCATCTGCTGCATAGCCACCACCGCCACCAAACACACGATGGGCGCAAACCGGGTCAGTGGGTAAAAAGGCATAACAACGCTCCCTTTCTGAGTTTAGGAGAGACAACGCGAATTGTTCTAACCGGTGACGGCGGCGAGTATACAAGCTTGTATACATCGCTTCAAAGCCGACCGCAAAAACCGTGTTTTGAAATGAAAACCGCCGCCCGACTTCACGATCGGGCGGCGTTTGAAGGATGCCACTGACGGCGGACGACGTTGTTTATACCGCGATTTTTAGCTCACGAGATTACGCGCATCCTGGTCGTATTGGAATTCAGGAGTTACGGTCGCGCCCAATTCGCGGATTCTATTCAGGATAGAATTTGGAATCTCACCTGTAGAAAGCACGCGACGCTTTTCTGAGGCGACGAAGACCGGAACATGCTGGTCAAGAAGGAGGAACACCTGCCTGTATAGCTCATCACTCGGGGCCCTCACCTTGTATCTTTCCGTCATAATTCTTCTCCAACCTTGACGGGCTCAATTATCTCAACCGTTTTCATACCGCGTCAATGGCGTGCTTGCAGTTGATCAGGCCGGTTCCGGCGCAGGCCGCACTGTGCTGCAAGGTTCTGGTGGTACTACGAATGATATCGAACAACTGTTGCCGATCTAGCCCCGGATCTTTGCCTAAAAGTAAAGCTCCGAGGCCGGCCGCCTGGGGACAGGCGCCGCTGGTTCCCCAGCCTTTCGGCAAAGAACGGACGACGTTACCGTAAACTACGCGTCCGTTTTTAGGAGTGGGAGCAGTTACATCAGGCTTATCGGAGTTGCCTGCCTGGCCGGCAAATTGACCCGGGCCGCGACTCGAGTAGTACCACATATTCAGATCCAAATCGCAGGTTGCTACTGTCAGCACGTCCGATTTGCACTTGTGTAACCAGATCGACGTCGGGTCGCATCTGTCCGGCTGACCTCCGGCGTCCTCGTGATAATTCCCTGCGGAGAAAAAGACCTTGATACCGGCATCGATCGCCTCCTGAAGGGCGGGCATGAAATCACTGTCGTCCGGAATTGGGGGCGGAGTACCAGTCTGAATGCCAAAGCTGTTCGTGGCAATGATGTTACGACCTTCGTTGTGAACAAGGTCTATCAGGTAGTCATATATTTGTGCCAACTCGGAATCGTAGAAGCGGGTCTTACAGGCGATGACGTCGGCATCAGGCGCCACTCCGTCAAACTTGCCGCCGGAAGCTTTTGTGCCTGCCGCTATGCAGGCGCACATCGTTCCGTGTCCTTTCCAGTCAGTCCATGGAGTATCGGTAATGGCTTGCCACGAACCAGCTCGCTTTGACGCGGGGAACTCAGGTCTCGTTCCGTCAATGCCAGTATCGACAACGGCGATAGTTATTCCCTGGCCTCTACTTTCTTGCCAGGCCGTGGGAGCTTCGATGAGATCCAGCACATCGTCGAGCGACGGATCGTTGGGGTCGTCGGGTCCGAATGCGGACGACGCGAAGATGTCGTTCTCCATGTCGTACCGGAAGTCCTCCACTACTCTCGCACCGAACTCTTTGTCAAAGGTCTCCACCTGCATTACGAACTTCTTCTCACTCTCCCCTTCAGCGAGCAGCGCGGACGGTTCGATGCTGATGTAGTGTCGCTTGTCGTTCTTGACGTGGACTAGCGATTGGCCAACGACGTGACCCTTAGCCGAGCGAAACATCGCTTCCGGACCTTCAACGTGCGTTGCTTCTTCTGCCGCACGGTAGCTCTCGATGTCCGGAAATCTGATCTTGTAACGTTTAGGCATGAGCTTTTCCTCCTCAAAGGCCTGTAAGGCAAACCTCACAGAAGATCGAAACTTGAGTTTGGTTAAACTAACGGTGTAAGTGTCCGTTAGAGATGACGGTGATAAGAGGTCTTCAAATTCAACGCTGACGGAACTGAAACGAGCCGAACCTTAGCGGCATTGCCCAGAGCTGTCAACACAATTCCACAAATGAAATCTTGACAACTCCGCGCGCTATGCGCGAATCTAAGCGAAGCCTGCCGCCCCCGGCTGACGTAGCGGACATCATCGTATTGCTCCCCGGAAAGCATAAGAGAGACATTATGAGAAACCGTTCCCCTATCGCTCTTTTCGTCGTCGCGCTGGTCTTCTCTTCCGTGCAGTCTTCTGTGCGGGCGCAAACACAAACCGACGCCGAAAAGATGGTGCGGCCCCGCGTCGTGACACCGCACGAGGAGCAACCCGCTGCGGCGAAGCCCGCCGTCGCACCCAAGTCTGGATCGCCCGTACTTCCGACTGCATCCGCCGCTGCCGCTGAGGCGCCGCAGAAGTTAACGCCGGGACCGATTCAACACCTGACCCCATCGCTGATTCAGGCGCGCATCTCCGAAGCAAAACGCATGCTCCGCACGCGACCCGTCGCGACCGCGATGACGACTCCGTCAATCGAATTCGTGACCGTCGCAGCGCTCGATCGCGAAACTGCGAGGACCCACTTCGTGACGATGTCGAAAGAGACATTTTTGAAGAAGGGCGCGGAGCTCAACACCGTCACATCACTAGGAACGATCGTAAACGTCCGCGTCATTCGCGCCAACGGCGTCAACACCGCGCTCACGATCTCAACTCCCGAAGGCAAGTTGTTCACGCCGTTGATCGTCGAGTATCCGATCGAAAAAGGCGGCACGTTCAAGGAGTTGGCTTACTACACTTCCGCGCACCCGGAACTGCTGTCGAAAGACCTCGTGCGTTCCGGCCAGTCGTACGTCCGCAACATGCTCGATCTCGCGGCGAAACGCTTGAGCGAGAAAGGCGTGAGTATCACTCCTGATTTGATCGACGTCGCCGAACGTCTCTGCGTCGTGGAACATGTCGATCACGACCGCTTCCGCAACGAAAACCGTCTCGCTCTGTACGATGAGATCTATTCGCTATTTGCTTTGAACGAGCTCGACACGTATCGCTTTGCGGTGAGCTCAGCAGGCGCCGGCGGCATGGTCCAGATGATTCCGTGGGCTTACAACCTGCAACGGGCGCGTTATCCAGGCGTTGGCTTGATGCCCGACTTCGTTGCCGGCATGCGCAACCACGGTAACGCGCTGCAAGCGATGCTGCTTTACATCAAGGACACATGGGGTGATCTCGCGGCAAACGACGAAGTGCAGTACGCGTTGAATGCGAAGCTTGCGACGAAGACCGAATTGATCGCGGCTGGCTACAACTCCAACGCCGCGAAGCTGCCCTCATATCTCAAACGCGGCGGCGACAACTGGCGCATTTTGATCCCGCGCGAGAC
>DASTOZ010000702.1:0-7953 GCA_035762365.1 Pyrinomonadaceae bacterium
TCTTCAACGAGAAGGGGGCGACGCTTCGCTTGCCCCTTCCTGACTTGTGCTTTCGCCTGTTCGAAGTTGCTCGTGGTGGCTGGTTTCTGTGTAACTCAGGTTCTCTGCTATCATTCGGAGTTTGCGAACCGCGCAATTTTCGGATCTATATGCCTGAAGAAGCCATTGAAGTCAGGGGAGCACGCGTTAACAACCTCAAGAACGTTTCCTTCTCGATCCCAATAAATCAAATGACGGTGGTCACCGGCGTCAGCGGCTCGGGCAAGTCGTCGCTCGCGTTCGACACGATCTACGCCGAGGGCCAGCGGCGTTACGTCGAGTCGCTGTCAGCGTACGCGCGGCAGTTTCTTGAGCGGATGGACAAGCCGGACGTCGACGAAGTTCACGGCATCGCGCCCGCCATCGCGATTCGACAGAAAAACTCGACGCGAAACCCTCGCTCGACCGTCGGCACACAGACCGAGATCTACGACTATCTGCGCTTGCTCTTCGCGCGCGTCGGGCAGACTTTCTGCCGCGTTTGCGGGCGACAGGTCACGCGCGACTCGCCGGAATCAGTCGCCGACGAAGTGCTGGGCACGCTTGCCGAAGGAACACGCTTTTACGTCCTGTTTCCCGCAGGCGCCGGACTCCGCGAACCGCAGGACGCCCGGCCAACCTCGCGAAAAGGTCGCACGGCATCGCGGCGGCAGTCGATCACGGCGCACCTGATGAGCCTGATGCAGCGCGGCTTCACGCGCCTGCTCGTCAACGGGCAAACGATTGATCTGACTACACCGGACGATTACACCCGCGACGACTTCGACGACGTTTACGTCCTCGTCGATCGCCTGACCGCCCGTCCCGACGTTCACCAGCGACTCGTCGACTCGCTCGAGATCTGTTTCTCCGAAGGCCACGGCAGCGCCATCATCGAAACAGCCGGCAATGAATCACAGAGGGATCGCCGGCGACTCCGTTTTTCAGATCGTTTCGAGTGCAAAGACGACGGCACGGTCTACGCGACGCCCGAGCCGCGACTCTTCAGCTTCAACAACCCGTACGGCGCGTGCCCGACTTGCCAGGGCTTCGGCAACACGATCGGGCTCGATCTCGATCTCGTGATTCCAAACCCCGGCCTCTCGTTGAGAGACGGCGCGATCGAACCGTGGACCAAGCCACAGCACGAGTGGGCCATGGCCGAACTGAAGCAGTTTTGCCGCGCGGAAAAGATCTCGATGACTGTCCCGTTCAATCAACTGTCTCGTTCGGATCAAAACGCGATCGTCGAAGGACGGGGCGACTTCGGCGGCGTGCGCGGATTCTTCGATTGGATGGAGACGAAAAAGTACAAACTGCACGTCCGCGTTTTTCTTTCCAAGTATCGCGGCTACACGCTCTGTCCCGACTGCAAAGGCGGACGTCTGCGCCAGGAAGCGCGCGACGTGAAAGTCAGTGACCGCACGCTCGCGGAGATCTGCGGCATGTCGATCCGCGAAGCTTCCAACTTCTTCGACTCGCTGCAACTCTCGACCGAACAAACGGCAATCGCCGAACGAATACTCTTCGAAGTGCGGCGACGGCTGCGTTTTCTCGTCGAGGTCGGACTCGACTACCTGACGCTCGATCGACTCGCGTCGACACTTTCCGGCGGCGAAGCACAACGCATCCAGCTCGCGACCAACCTCGGATCGTCGCTAGTCGGCGCTTTGTACGTACTCGACGAGCCCTCGATCGGACTGCATCCGCGCGACAACGACCGGCTCATTCGCTTGCTGAAGAACCTGCGCGACATCGGCAACACTGTGCTCGTCGTCGAGCACGACGCCGAGATGATGCGGTCCGCCGATCACATTCTCGACATCGGTCCCGCCGCGGGTGAGCTCGGGGGGCGCGTGATGTACGAAGGCGATTTCGCCGGACTGCTGCGCGACGAGTCTTCGCTGACTGCGCGCTACCTGCGTGGCGACGCTGAAATCAAAGAACCCAAGCAGCGTCGTGTCGCGCAGAAGAGACGACTGACGATCCAGGGCGCTTCGGAACATAACCTGAAATCGATCGACGTCGACGTGCCGCTCGACATGCTTGTCTGCGTGACTGGTGTCAGCGGATCCGGCAAGTCGACGCTGATTCACGACTGCATTTACGCGGGACTCAAGAAACAACGCGGCGATTGGCAGGGCCATGTCGGCGCTTTCACAAGACTTGAAGGCGGAAACTTTATTGACGACGTGATTCTCGTCGACCAATCGCCCATCGGCCGCACGCCGCGATCGAACCCCGTCACGTACATCAAAGTCTACGACGCGATTCGCGAAGTGTTTGCAAACACGCGTGAAGCGCAAGCGCGCGGGTTTGAACCGTCGCACTTCTCGTTCAATCTTCCTGGCGGACGTTGCGAGGTTTGCCAGGGCGATGGGACAGTCACCGTCGAGATGCAGTTTCTCGCGGACGTCGAGCTGGTGTGTGAAGAGTGCAAGGGCACGCGGTTCAAGCAACAGATCCTCGACATTCGTTATCGCGGCAAGAACGTTCATGAAGTATTGAACATGACGGTGCGCGAGGCGATCACATTCTTTCGCGAAGTGCCGAAGATCACGAACCGTTTACGCGTACTCGACGACGTCGGGCTGGGTTACCTGCGATTGGGCCAGTCGGCAACAACGTTGTCCGGCGGTGAAGCGCAACGAATAAAACTGGCGGCCCACTTATTGAAACGCACTGGCGCGAAGACGCTCTACATTTTCGACGAACCAACGACCGGACTGCACTTCGACGATATCAACAAACTGCTCGCGGCGTTTCGCGCGCTGATCGACGCGGGCGGATCGCTGCTCGTGATCGAACACAATCTCGACGTGATCAAGACCGCCGACCACATCATCGATCTCGGCGCCGAAGGCGGCGATGCGGGCGGCTACGTCGTCGGAGTGGGCACGCCCGAAGAGATTATGCGCATCCGCGAGTCGCACACCGGCCGCTTCCTGCGCGCCTACCTCGCGAAATCCAACGGAGGATCTTCCAAATGAGTTTGAGTGAACAGATTGTCCTGGACCTGACCGCGGCGATGAAAGCACAGGATGCACAACGCACGTCGACGTTGCGCATGGTCAAAGCCGCGATGATGAACCGCAAGATCGAACAGGGCAGTGAGCTGACCGACGACGACGTGCAGAAACTACTGCGGTCGCTCGTCAAGCAGCGGCGTGATTCGATCGAACAGTACGAGAAAGCCGGACGACAGGAATTGGTTGACAAGGAAGCTGCCGAGATCGCTGTGATCGAGACATACCTGCCACAGGCGGCGTCAGCAGATGAAATCGAGGCGGCAGTTGCGGCGGCGATCGCCGAAACGGGCGCCACGTCGATGAAAGACATGGGCAAGGTGATGAAGGCGGCCCAAACAGCGCTCGCGGGCAAAAATGCGAACGGGAAGCAGGTCAGCGAGGCGGTAAAGGCGAAGCTTTCGTAAGTTCCTTTGCGCCTTTGCGTCTTTGCGTGAAATCCCCTTAAAGCAGGTCTCAGGCAAAGGCGCGACGGCGCAAAGGAAAGCCCCTCTCAATTTGCCTCTATATACTGGTTTCCGTATAATCCACAGCTTGCTCGAAGGCACGGGGTCTTGTCCGGTGGGTTTCGCGCCCACTTTTTTCTTTGGGCGAGACACCTGTGAACGAGATGAACCATGGGAAACGATTCGATTGCAGCGCGGGTTCAGGAGATCGCTGAACGAGTAGCAATCGACCACGGCCTCGAACTGGTTCACGCTGAAGTTGCCGGCCCTGACAACAAGCCGATCGTTCGCGTTTTTATTGACAAGCCGCAGGGTGTGACCCACGAGGATTGCTCCGACGTGAGCACTCATATCGGGACGATTCTCGACGTCGAAGACTTCATTCACGCTTCCTACACATTGGAAGTATCGTCGCCCGGGCTGGAACGTGGGCTGTACAAACGCGCCGATTACGAGCGCTTCTCGGGCACCAACGCGAAGCTGAAGACGCGGCAGCCAATCGGCGGACAACGCAATTTTCGCGGCCGGTTGTTGGGCCTCGCAGGCGACGAGGTGGTTTTTGAAGATCGCACCAACGGGCGAGTGCAGATTCCGCTGGATCTGATTACGAAGGCGAATTTAGAGGTAGACGTAGAAGAAGAGCTCCGCCGAGGACGGTAAGACACTTTAATGAGTTCATCGATCGCACAGAACATCGAGGCGCTTTGCCAGGAACAGGGTATCGATCGCGATCTGGTTATCGAGGCGATGAAAGAGGCCGTCCGCGCGGCGGCGAAAAAACAGTTCCGCTCCGGCGAAGACATCCAGGTCGACTGGAACGCTGAAACGGGCATCGAGCTTTCCGCTTCGAAAGTCGTAGTCGACGAAGTCGAAAACCCGGCGACCGAACTCTCTATCAACGAAGCCCGCGAGCTCGCCGGCGACGAAGTTGAACTCGGCGACGCGCTGCTGTTGCCGCTGCCGATGGAAGAACTCGGCCGCATCGCCGCGCAAACCGCCAAACAGATTCTTTTTCAGAAAGTCCGCGACGCCGTCCGCAGCAACGTTTACGAGCAATACATCGACAAGATCGGCGACCTCGTCAACGGCTACGTCAAACGGTTCGAACGCGGCAACATCATCGTCGACCTCGGAAATCTCGAAGCGATCCTGCCGCGCTCACAGCAATCGCGCGGCGAGCAGTGGAACCAGGGCGAACGAATTCGCGTCGTCATCAATAACGTGTCGAAGGAATCAAAAGGACCGCAGGTGGAAGTCTCGCGCACGTCGCCAGAGCTTCTGCTGAGACTGTTCGAGATGGAAGTGCCGGAAATCTACGACGGCACCGTCGTGATCAAGTCTGCCGTCCGCGAGCCCGGCGAACGCGCGAAGATCGCCGTGATGTCCAACGAGCGCGACGTCGATCCCGTCGGCGCCTGCGTCGGTATGAAAGGCTCCCGTGTGCAGGCGATCATCCGCGAACTGCGCGGCGAGAAGATCGACATCATCGAGTGGTCGGACGAGCCTTCAGTTTTTGCCGCAAACGCGCTTTCTCCCGCCAAAGTCAACCAGGTCAGAATCACCGACATCGAGAACCGCCAGATGGAGGTCATCGTCAACGAAGACCAACTCTCGCTGGCGATTGGCAAACGCGGGCAGAACGTGCGCCTCGCGACCAAGCTCGTTGGCTGGAACATCGACATCCGCAGCGAGGAAGAGATCAAGCGCGAGGTCACCGAACAGATGGGCGCCTTGATTGCTTCCGGCGAATCAGTGCCGCTCTCGGCAATTGAAGGCGTCACCGCGCAACAGGCGGAAGCGCTCGCCGCCCACGACATCAACGACATCGACGCGTTGGCCCAAACCTCCGTCGACGATCTCGTCGAATTCCTCGACCTGAGTCTCGACGAAGCGGAAGTCATCCTCAACGCGGCGCAGGCCGTGGTCGCGATGCGCGACCGCAGTCTCAGCGGCACCGAAGCTGAAGGCGAAGGCGAGGAAGGCGAAACCGCGGTGGAAGAGCAACACGCAGTTTCAGTGGAAGCTGACGACTCCGTTGAAGCGGCTGAAGTCGAGCCGAACGACGAGATGACTGCCGAAGGCTACGACGAAGCTGTCGAACAGGGCGTTCCGTTCACCGCCGAACAGGACATCATCGCCTGGGATTCAGCCGACCCAGTCCCAGTGACCGAGGCCGAAGCGATTCCCGCCGACGAATTGACCTTGCTGGAATCCGGCCGCGACCTGCGTCCGGACACGATTACGCCGTCACCTGACATTACCTCCTCGGCTGTCGAAGGCTACCAGAACATCGAGGAGCACATGGCAGAAGTATTGGCGTCAGACGAAGAGTTTGCTTCCGAAGCCCCGGCTGAAGAAGCAGAAGGCGCGCGCGAGCGCACAACAGCTCCCGCAGTTTCGGAAGAAGATGCTGCATCAGGCGGGAGTGCGGACGAAGAGAAGCAATGATGCTCCAATGATGCAGCAAAAGAGGAACAACACACAGCCGGTTGATTCGGGCCGTTTGTGTTGCCCGCTACGCCCCAACTGTCACGCGCCGAACTTCTGATCGGACGCTCTTTAGTGGTTGGGGCGACGCGTCCTAACCATTTTCAAGACCGTCATGACGCATGGGTAAGCGTCGAGAAGGAGTGCATGACAGTTTCCTCGAAAGTTCGTATTTACGATCTCGCCAAAGAACTAAAGCTCGACACGAAACGTCTCATCGAAGAGGTCCGTCGCGAGGGCGTCGACGTCAGTGTTCCTTCCAACTCCGTGTCAAAGGAACTGGCGGAGAAGATTCGCAACAAGTACTTCCCGAAAAAAGAGACTACGATCAAGCGCGCCGTTAAGGTCGTGAAGCGCGCTGCGCTGCCCACGCCCGAAGCACCCGTGATCGAAGCGGAGCCTGAAGTTCACGAGCCGGAACCGGCTGTTGCCGCCGCTCCAATCGCTGCCGGACCCGAACCGGCTATCGACTCGCCGTCTACGCCTGCAACGACGTCTGCGCCGCCGAAGCCCGCCCCACCCACGAAGCTCGTCAAGCGGCTGACCCCGGCAGCTCGCGCCGAGGCGCCAGCGCCGCAGGTCGTCGAACCGCCGCCGATCGTCGAGAGTGAACCTGTTGCGGCCGAAACAGTCGCGGCGCCGGAGGCTGTTGCCCCCGTCGTCGAAACTCCGGTCACACCAGCTGCGCCAACCAATGGCGCACCAGGCGGAGTCGCCGCACCGGAAGTGAAGCCCACGCCGGTTGTTCCGTCGCGACAAGTCAGGGTCCTGCGTCCGACTGCCGCTGCACTCAACGCGGGTATCAGGCCGGGCGAGCGCGCGCCAGCGCCGACGCCACCGCCACCTCCGGCAACACCGCCGGCTCGAGATCGCAGTTCGGATCGCAACGCGAGACTTCGCGAACGTCCTTCGCTGCCCCGCTCCGAGCGCATGGGAACGCCGGGCGAAACCGCGACGCCGCAAACCACCTACATTCCGCCTCCCGACGCCGGACGCCGTCGTTCGCGACGCAGCAGTCCGCGCGGTGGCCGGAAGATCGAAGGCAAGGCGGGCAGGTTCGACAAGGGCGACTTCATTCCGCCTCCGAAAGCACTGTCACTCGAGGACCGCATCGCGGGGCGACTGGAAATGCCTGGCGGCGGCGAGCTGAAATCAGTGCGCTTGATCGAAGGCTCGACCGTGAAAGAGTTCGCCGAAAAACTCGGTATCAAACCGAAAGACGTCGTGACGCTGTTGCTGCAACGCGGCGTCTTCGCGACCATCAATCAACCGTTGATGGACGACGTCGCCGCCGATCTCGGCAGACGTTTCGGTTACGACGTCTCGTTCGTGCCGTTTGAAGAGATGGTCGCCGAGGAAGAGTTCGAAGAACTGATTGCCGCCGACGCCGACGACGTCGAATTGCCGCGCGCGCCCGTGGTCACCGTCATGGGCCACGTCGATCACGGCAAGACTTCGTTGCTCGACGCGATTCGCACGACTGACGTCGCCGGTGGTGAAGCAGGCGGCATCACGCAGCACATCGGCGCGTACAGCGTCCAGGTGCCGAATCCCGATAAGCCGGACGAAACTCGTCGCGTCGTGTTTCTCGATACACCGGGCCACGAAGCGTTCACGATGATGCGTGCACGCGGTGCGAAAGCGACCGACATCGTGGTCCTGGTCGTAGCCGCTGACGACGGCGTCATGCCGCAGACGATCGAAGCGATCGAACACTCGCGCGCCGCGGGCGTTCCGATCATCGTCGCCATCAACAAGATCGACAAACCTGACGCCAACGCCGATCGCGTGCGTCAGGAGCTCGCGAAGCAGGGACTGTCGCCACTCGATTGGGGCGGCGACACGGAAATGGTCCAGGTCTCGGCGAAGAAACGTCAGAACCTCGACACGCTGCTCGAGACGATTCTTCTCACGTCAGACATTCTCAACTTGCGCGCCAGTCCGACGAGACTCGCGTCGGGAGTTGTGCTCGAAGC
>DASTOZ010000703.1:0-2488 GCA_035762365.1 Pyrinomonadaceae bacterium
GACGCGTGATTGGCACGGTGCCTTTCAATCCCGTCGTCGGCGGCCCGGAGATCGTGAAGAACCTGGAGTCGAGTGTCCGGACGAAATACAACGGCCTGCTGCTGAGTCTCGAAAAACGGTTCGCCAAACGTTATCAGTTCCGCGCGGGTTACACGCTTTCGAAATCATTTAACTTCGCGAACGACGATCAGATCCCGTTCTCGAATGGGCCGATTGATTCGAGCAATCTTCAGTTGGAGTATGGGCCAACACCGAACGATCAGCGTCATCGCTTTACTTTCTCTGGCGTCTTTCAACTGCCCTGGGACGTTCGCGTCTCGCCGATATTGACACTCGCGTCCTCAGTCCCATTGGACACTCTGTTGCCGGACGGAAGTTCTCGCGTTTGTGAGTTAGGCCGCAACGCCGGTGCGCGCGAGTTTCATACCGGCGCGGAATTGAATGCAGCGCTGAGACAGATCAACGCCGCGGGTGGATCGCTTTGTCCGAACGCCGATCCGAGCACGGGTTTCAAGCCGCGTGTGCCGTTGCCGCTGGTGCGAGACGAGCTCGAGTTTGGCGACAGTTTCTCGTCGCTCGATCTGCGAGTCTCGAAAATCTTCAAGCTCGGCGAGCGGGCGACAATCGAACCGATTGCTGAGGTGTTCAATCTTTTCAACGTCACCAACGTGCTCGGAGTTTCAAACGTCAACTATTCGGGTTTCAGCAACGTGTTGGTGCGCGACAGCAGCGACCCGAGCAGTCCGGGCTTCAATCGATCGTCGAGTTTCGGACAGCCCGTGACGACCGCCGGCGGGGTGTTTGGTTCGGGTGGTCCACGCGCGTTTCAGTTTGCAGCGCGTATCACTTTCTAAGTGAGTGTGGAATTAAAAAGACAGATCGGCATTCGCACGGCGACCGCGTTTGTAATCGGCGGCGTGATCGGTGTCGGTATCTTTCTGACTCCGGCGGGAATGGCGAAGTCGCTCGGCTCGCCGCTATGGCTGCTGATCGTGTGGCTGGCGATGGGAGTGACCGCGTTGTGCGGCGCGCTGTGTTACGGCGAGTTGTCGGCGAGGTATCCGGAGGCGGGCGGCGGTTACGTTTACTTGCGCGAAGCGTATGGTCCGGCGGTCGCTTTTATGTACGGCTGGATGGCGTTTCTGGTGATGGATCCAGGACTCACAGCGGTGTTGGCTGTTGGTCTCGCGACTTACGCCGGACAAGTCGTGAGTCTTTCACCGTTGGGAACGAAGGCGCTGGCGATCGGCGCGATCGTGCTGGTCGCGCTCGTGAACATTCGCGGCGTGAGGCTCGGCGCCTGGTTTATGCGCGGCTTGATCTTCTTGAAGCTGGGACTGCTGGCGTTCATCTTTCTGTGGGCCATCGGTTTTCAACTCGGCGACTGGTCCAACTTCACGCCCTTTGCCGGCCGGCGCGTTGGTTCGCCACCGGATCTGGTTGGTGCATTCGCAGGCGCATTCGTCGGCGCGTTCTTCTCGTTCGCCGGTTGGTGGGACATGGGGAAGCTCGCCGGGGAAGTCGATAATCCGGAGCGCACGTTGCCGCGAGCGCTGGGCTTCGGCGTCGTTGGAGTGACGATCGTTTACATCCTGACGAGTCTCGTCTTCATTTATCTCGTGCCGATGGACCAGGTCACTTCAGGCGAGACTTTCGCGGCGCAGGCGGGCGAAGTTTTATTCGGGCGCGCGGGCGGCGTTGTGTTTTCGCTCGGCGTCGTCGTGGCTGTTTTGGGAAGTCTGACGTTCGTCGTGATGTCGGCGCCGCGTGTTTATTTCGCGATGGCTCGCGATCGATTGTTTATTCCCGCGGTGGCCGCGCTGCACCCGCGTTACGAAACGCCCGCGTTTGCGATCGCGCTCCAGGCCGTGCTGGCTTCGATACTGGTGATGGTGGGTAGCTTCAACGAGATCATGTCGTACTTCGTTTTCGTTGTCATCGTGTTTCTCGCGCTCACAGTGACCGCGCTCTTCAAACTTCGCCGTCGTGACGCGCAGAACGCCGGTTTCCGCACGCCCGGGTATCCGTTTACGCCCGCGATCTTTCTCGCGTTGCTGCTGGTGATGCTCGTTTTGATTGGCGGCGACAAGCCGCGGCAAGCGTTTTGGGGCGTGCTCGTAGTATCTTTGGGCTACCCCGTTTACGTGTTTCTGTTTCGTGACAAGCGACTGGTTGAAAAGGAAGGACAACTCTGAATGACCTGGATCAAGACCGTTCCCCCCGATCAAAGCGAGGAGGTCCGCAAGGCGTGTGAAGCGCAACGGGCGTTTTATCCGATTGAGTATGCGACGCCGGTCCATCCGACCTCCGACGGTGAGACTGCCGGCATCGTCGCGTCGCACAGTTTGATTCCGCAGGCGCTCTACCACGCGTTTGCGACCTTCGGTTCCCTCATGTCTCCGGACCTGCCGTTGACCCGACGACAGCACGAGATGATTACGACGGTGGTGTCCGTCACCAATCGGTGTCATTATTGAATCGAATCTCA
>DASTOZ010000704.1:0-5103 GCA_035762365.1 Pyrinomonadaceae bacterium
ATCACCGAAATCAACGTCGAGAAGCAGGAGATCAAGATTAACGATCTTCAGAGCAAGCAGGCTGTAACGGTTGTAGTCACGAAAGACTCGTCGATGCGCAAGTTCACAGGCACGGGTGATCTGCAGGAGGTGTTCGATCAACTTCCGACATTCACGCTGCAGGAGTTGAAGCCTGGCGATTCGATCCTGGTCTCCAGTACGAAGAGCGCGAACCCACAGCGTGTGACGGCGATTGCGATCGTTAGCGGTGTTGCGCCGTTGTTGCAGAAAGGCCAGGGGAGTCGTGCTATTTCGCTGGGCGCGATGAGTCTTGGTGGACCGTAATCAAAGTAAAGGGTTAATCATCATGCTGCGATTAAGTAAAAGTCTCCTGTGTGTTTTCTGTTTGTGTGTGATTGCGACGGCGCAGCAACGTGTTGGATCGTTGCGGGGGCAAGTCACGGACGAGCTCGGTGGTCTCGTCGTCGGCGCGACAGTTACTCTCGTCGCTGCTGACGGATCGCAAAAGACTGCGACCACGAACGCCGATGGCGTTTACGCGATCAACTCTGTCGCGCCGGGAGCGTACACGTTGCGCGTCATAGCCAGCGGCTTCACTGCTTTCGAAAAGACTGAGCTGGCGATTGCCGCCGGAACACGCAGCACGCACGACGTTCGTCTCGTCGTCGGTATTGAAAAGCAGGTGATCACAGTCACGGAAGAACAGGGTCTGAACACTGACCCTGCGGGCAACGCCGATGCGGTTGTTCTAAAGGGCCAGGAGCTGGACGTGCTGCCCGATGATCCGGATGCGCTCGCATCTGCGGTGCAGGCGATGGCTGGCCCATCAGCTGGTCCAAACGGCGGACAGATCTTTATCGACGGTTTCACTGGCGGACGCATGCCGCCAAAGGAATCGATCCGCGAAGTGCGCATCAACCAAAACCCGTTCAACGCGGAGAACAACGGCATCGGGTTTGGCCAGATCGAGATCTTCACGAAACCCGGCGCGGACAAGATGCACGCGGGCAGCTTCTTCAACTTCAGCGACGAGAGCTTCAACTCGCGTAACCCGTTCGCGCCGCGGCGCGCGCCGTATCAAGTGCGTTACTTCGGCGGCAGCGTCAGTGGGCCAATCACACACGGAAAGTCGTCGTTCTTTCTCGACGTACAGCGACGTGTCATCGACGACAATGCGATCATCAACGCACAGGTCCTCAATTCAAACCTGAACCCGACGCCTTTTAACGTGGCTTTGGTCGTGCCGAATCGTTTCTTCTCCGTCAGTCCGCGGTTTGACTATCAACTCAACCCTGCCAATACACTCGTCGTTCGCTACTCGTATACAAACACGAAGGCCGACAACGTCGGCGCTTCCGACTTCTCGCTGCCCGAGCGCGCGTTCAGCCGGTCGAACACAACACAGACGTTTCAGGTAACAGAGACGGCGATTCTCAGTCCCACGCTGATGAATGAGACGCGTTTTCAGTACATCCGCACGCGCGGCGAGCAGAACGGCAACAACGTCATTCCGACCATCGTGGTTCAGGACGCGTTTATTGCCGGTGGCTCGCAGGTCGGACTCGCGCACAACGACGAAGACCGTTGGGAAATACAGAACTACTCGACGTGGACGAAGAACCGTCACATTCTGCGTTTTGGCGCACGCGTGCGCGGCGTGCGCATCATCGACTTCTCACCGCAAAACTTCGGCGGCACGTTTACGTTCTCCGGCGGTGACGCGCCACTGCTCGACGCGAACAACCAGATCGTTCGTGACGCTCAAGGCGATCCGCTTTTGGTTCCGATCACGAGTCTCGAACGTTATCGCCGCACGTTGTTGTTTCAGGGCAATCCCGACATGCGTTTGCTCGGCGGCGGCGTCACGCAGTTTTCGATTGCGGGCGGTAATCCTGAGGCATCCGTGACGCAGAGAGATCTGGGGTTGTTTGTTCAGGACGAGTGGCGTATTCGTCCAAACCTCACGCTCACGATGGGTCTGCGTTACGAGCGGCAAACGAACATCAGCAGCAATTACAACTTTGCGCCTCGGCTCTTCTTCGCGTGGGCGCCGGGCGGCACGAGCGTCGGCGGTGGCCCGGGCGGACCATCGAGTTCGTCTCCGAAGATGGTGATTCGTGGCGGAATCGGTGTGTTCTACGATCGGTTCGGCGAACGCGCGACGTTGCTGGCGAACCGTTTCGACGGTGAGAACCAGCTCGACTTCCGCGTATTCGATCCGGCGATCCTCGACGCGTCGACGTTTTCATTGAATGGTGTTGCGAACGTTCCAACCGCTGCGGCGCTCGCCGCGTTTGCGGCCCCCCAAATTACGCGACAGATCGCCGGCGATTTTCAGGCGCCGACGTTCGTGATGACCGCTGTCAATTTCGAACGACAACTGCCGTCGAAGTTCACCTTCTTTGCCGTCTTCTTCAACTATCGTGGCAAGCATCTGCTGCGCGTGCGCAACATTAACGCGCCGTTGCCCGGAACTTACAATCCCGACGATCCCGACAGCGCAGTGCGACCGACAGGCAACGTTGGCGACGTTTACTATTACGAGTCGAGCGCGACCTTCAACGACTATCGCGCCTTTGGCGGCTTGCGCCGGCAGATGAGCAAAGGCCTTTCGCTGTTCGCGAACTTCGGTACCGGCAGAGGCAAGACCGACACCGACTGTATCTTCGGCTCGATTGCGAATTGTTTTCCGGCGGACAGTTACGACTCGAGTAGTGAGTATTCGCGCGTCAGCTTTATTCCGAGTGCCAGCTTTTTCGTGGGTGGCTCGCTCGTGTTGCCAAAACTCAAGATCAATTTGAACCCATTCATCGTGTATTCGATGGGCCGGCCATTCAACATCGTCACCGGTCGCGACACCAACGGCGATGGCTTGTTCAGTGAACGTCCGGCATTCGCAACGGCGCAAACAGATCCGGCAAACCTGCGACGGACCAAGTTCGGTGATTTCGATCTGGCCCCGGCGCCCGGTCAGGAACTCATTCCGCGAAACTATGGAATGGGCCCGAGTTTCTTCTCGGTGAATCTGGGAATAAGTCGATCGCTCGCGTTTGGCAACATCCCGGCAGCACCGGCGCCTGCTGCCGCTGGACCAGCGAAACCCGGCGCCGCCGCTGTTCCGGCTAACAATGCCGCGCCCGCGAATGGTCCCGCTGCCGAGAAACGCTATACGCTGACGTTCTCCGTGAACATTCAAAACCTACTGAACACCACGAACCTGCAAAACCCGATCGGCAACTTGAGTTCGCCGCGATTTGGCGAATCGTTTTCAACTGCGGGAGGCTTCGGGTTTGGACCAAGCGGCAGTGCCGCTGCCGGCAACCGCCGCATTCAGGTCCAGGTTAGACTCGGCTTCTAACGCTACTAGCCCTTCTGTTTCTCGATCTCAGCGCGCAGGCGATCTTCCTGCGCGCGAGCTTCGGGGGTGAGCTCGTCGCCGAAGTCCTCCATTTCACCCACCTCACGAATCTCGATCTCGCTGTCGTCAGGCGAAGTCTCCGGATCGAACGGAATCCGTTTGACCCATTCAACGGCCTCGTCCAACGAGTTCACCCTCCACAGCCAAAAACCGGCGATCAATTCCTTCGTCTCCGCGAATGGACCATCCGTGACGATTCGCCGGCCATCACGGAAAAACCTCACGCGTTTCCCTTTCGCGCTCGGACGAAGCCCCTCACCCGCGAGCATGACGCCCGCTTTCACCAACTCTTCGTTGAAGTTCCCCATGTCGGTCAGCAGCTTCTTGCTCGGCATGACTCCCGCTTCCGAATCCTTGTTAGCCTTGATGATGACCATAACTCGCATTTTGATGTCTCCTAAGATTGGTTTCCGTCCTCTACTGGTTAATCGAACGCCTGAGTCGAGAATCGACATTTCGGTTAACAAATTTTTTTACGCCTAATGCTAACATCTTCGCATGATCGTCCATCTGCTCGACGGAACGTACGAACTGTTCCGCCACTTTTACGGAATCCGGCGTTTCAAGAAGACCGATCCCCCATACGGCGCCGTTTCCGGCGTGCTCTCGACCGTCGCGCAGATGATCGACGAGGGCGCGACGCACGTCGGCGTAGCAACGGACCACATCATCGAGTCGTTTCGCAATAATCTCTGGCCGGGTTACAAGACCAGCGCCGGCATAGAGCGTGCCTTGCTGGCGCAGTTTGTTCCGCTTGAAGAAGCGCTGCTCGCGATGGGTGTCGTCGTTTGGCCGATGATCGAGCTAGAGGCCGACGACGCGCTGGCCTCGGCTGCATATCTCGCGGAGCAGGATGAGCGCGTCGAGAAGGTGTGCATCTGGACTCCCGACAAAGACCTCGCACAATGCGTGCGCGATGATCGTGTGGTACAAGTGGATCGCAGATCCGGCGTGATTCGGAATGCTGAAGGCGTGCGCGCCAAGTTTGGCGTTCAACCCGAATTCATCCCGGACTATCTCGCGTTGGTGGGCGATTCCGCCGATGGTTATCCCGGCATCGGCGGCTATGGTCCAAAGACGGCGGCGCAGTTCATCAATCGATACGGACCGCTGGAAAAGTTCCCGCCCGACACATTGAACGACGAAAACCGAGCGCATGCGCTGCTTTTCAAAGACCTCGCGACGTTGCGTGTCGACGCGCCGCTGTTCGACGACGTCGAGGAACTGCGCTGGCGTGGTCCAACCACGGATTTCGCTGCATACGCTGAGAAGATCGGGAACGCCAGCTTGCTGAAACGAGTGCGCAAACTCGAGAAACGCCTTGCATCTACGGACTAAACCGGATGGCCCAAACCAGAACCGCGCCAACTCCGGCGTCCACCACACCGCCGAAATCACGCTACGACCGATCGATCGTCGAAGGTCCGCTGCGCCCGGCGATCTGGAAGATCGCCTGGCCCACGATGCTGACGAGCGTGATCGGCGGCTTGCAGGGCATGGTCGATCATGCGCTCGTCGGGCGTTTCGTCGGTTTTCAGGGGAATGCCGCGATCGGCGTGAGCTGGCAAATCTTTCTCGTCGTGATCGTCTTCATCTCGTCGCTGTTCACGGGAATGAGCGTGCTGGTCGCGCGTTTCGCAGGCGCGGGCGCGGAAGACAAGGTAGACCGCACGGTGTATCAAGCC
>DASTOZ010000705.1:0-2960 GCA_035762365.1 Pyrinomonadaceae bacterium
AACGCAGGCACGGACGATCAGGGCAAGCAACTCGACGCCGACACACGCGCGGTCATGGCCTATGCTCTCGCGGAATCGGGTGGCGTCGATGGCGGCTACGTCGACAAGTTGTTCGGCGACCGCGGAAACCTCGAACCGTACGGCCGAGCATTGTTGGCGCTGACACTGTCATTGCAAAAAGACAGGCGCGCTGCGGAAGTCGCGAACGAGATCGAACGCACCGTTCGCACCGGCAGTGGCACGGCGTACTGGCATTCGAAACGCCAGCAGCGACTCGACTTCGCGGAGCAGGATGAAACTGAAGGCACAGCGCTGTCGCTGAAAGCGCTGACACGCATCAAACCTAACAGTTCACTGCTGCCGTTGGCCGCACGCTGGCTCGTTTCCGACAGGACCAATGCTTATTACTGGAACTCCACGAAAGACACTGCCTTCGCCATCTACGGATTGATCGACTACGTCAAAGCCAGTCGTGAACTCGAGCCGGCATACGATCTCGAGGTCTACGTAAATGGAGAAAACGTTCTCACTGAACACGTCACGGACGCGAGCGCCGCGAAGTCGTTCGTGATCAATCGTCAGGGCGGGGTAGTCGGCGGCAGTAACCAGGTCCGCATCGTCAAACGCGGCAAAGGAAATGTGTATCTATCGTCGTCGCTCGAGTACTACACGGGCGAGGAACAGGTGAGCGCGCGCGGAAACGCGGACCTGAACGTGACGCGCGAGTATTACCGCCTGGCTATCACGGAAGAAGGTTACCAGTTGAAGTGGTCCATGGCTCCGTTGACGGGCGAGCTCAATTCCGGTGACCTGCTGGTTGTGAAGCTGCGGCTCACCGGTAAGCCGGCGCGTCATCTGATGGTTGAAGATCCGATTCCGGCAGGCGTCGAGCAACTCGAGAGCGTGGGCAACCTGAATCTCGACTACAACAGCGGCGGGTGGTGCGACTGGTACAGCTCGCGCGAGTTTCGGGATCGGCGCACGGTCTTCTTCCTCGATTTGTTTGATGGCGACGTGCTGTTCCAGTACGCGATCCGCGTGCAGGTGCCGGGCGATTTCGTCGTCGCACCCACGCGCGCTGAGCTCATGTACCGTCCGGAGATCTACGCCAACACGGCCTCCGGAAGATTTCGTTTCAACGAACGATCAGCAGCCAAAAACTAATTGGCATCTGGGAGGTAGTTCTCGATGTATCTCAACTCGGCAAGCGCAGTTTGGTCGGCATTGCGAATGTTGTTCAAGCGATGGACGACGTTGCCGTTGATCCTGGCCGTGTATGCGGCGCTGCTGTTGGCGCTCTACCTGTTCATCAGCACGCGCGAAGCGACAGTGCCGCAACTGATCCTGACGTTCACGCTGATGTTCGCCGCTCCGCTGCTGTTCTTTTTATTGCAGGCGGCGGGCGTCAACTACGCGACGGACTCGTCAGGCTTGCTGCGCAAGGCGCTGCGCGACTGTTTGAAGTTCATCGTCGTTAGTTTGCCGGTGATTGGTCTGACGTTTCTGGCCGTATACGGAGTCGGCAAGCTACAGGGACGACTGATGATCGATCCAAACACGTTCCAGCCATTATCGCCGAACAAGATGGCTGGCTTGATGGTCGTTCGTTACCTGTTGATCGGCGTGATCGCGCCGCTCGTCACGATCCAACTCTGGATCGCGACGAGCACACGCGGGCTGCGCGAGATGACCCGCAGCCTGCGGCAAACGCTCGCGCGGGCTTTCGCTCCGCAAGCAGTGCTCGTGTTCGCGTTCGGCTTCTTGATTTTCGCCGTGGCGCCGTACTTCCTGTTGGCCCAAACGATTCCGATTCAACGAACGTGGCTGGAGGTCTTACTGTTAACGGCGCGCGTCGTTGTGAGCGCGCTGCTGGTTTTGATCGGCTGGGTAGTGACTCTCGGCGCGCTCTCGATACTGAGTACGCGCACTGAAGAAGCGCCTGCGACTCAAGCATGAAAGTTTTCGTTCGCATAAGTCTGGTGACGGGCTTGTTGCTGATCGCGCTTGCGGGCGCGCTGCTCGCAATGCGTAAGCCGCCTGATGAGTCTCCGCGTGCAAAGCCGATCGCGAACAACAGAGCGGTCGAGGAAGACAAGCGACTCCAGCAAGCAGCGGAGGCGGCGCTCGGCGAACGCGACGGCGCGATCATAGTGATCGACGCCCAAACTGGACGCATCCGCGCACTCGTCAATCCGCGACTCGCGTTTCAACAAGCCTCGCCGCCCGGCTCAACGATCAAGCCATTCACCGCACTGGCTGCGCTGCATGCCGGAATCATCGACGAAGAGTCGCGCACCAAGTGCCGCGAGCGCTACAGACGCGCGGGCGTGAACGCTGTCTGTTCGCACAAACGTAACCTCAATCCATTAAACCCGACTGAAGCGATCGCCTATTCCTGCAACTACTATTTCGCAACTGTCGGCGAACGACTCAAGGAAGACGACCTGACGCAGACCCTGTCCGACTTCGGTTTCGGCCGAACCACCTCAATCAATCATGCCGAGGAAACCGCGGGCGTGTTGTTGCGATCCGGTTGGGGACCGGAGAATGCGATCGGTGAAGGCCGCACGCTCCAAGTCACGCCGATCCAACTGCTCACCGCTTACACAGCACTCGCCAACGGCGGGCATTTACTTCAGCCCTCCATGGCGTCCGGCGATGAATTCAAGCCGCGGGTCAGGGCCGAAGTAAAGATCGCCGACGCCGAGAGAAAGATCATCCTCAACGGAATGCGTGGCGCGATCATGTATGGCACGGCGGAAAAGGCGAATCTCAATTCCCTGCCCGCTTACATCATCGGCAAGACCGGAACGTCGCGTCCGCTTCAGGGTTTTCGTTTCAACGGCTGGTTTGTCGGACTCGTTTTCCCGTCAGATAAGTTGACCGGCAGTGCCAACGCGCAACTCGGCGTGGTCGTCTTCCTTCGAAACGCACACGGCGCCGAAGCAGCGGAACTCGCG
>DASTOZ010000706.1:0-2808 GCA_035762365.1 Pyrinomonadaceae bacterium
GCTTGCCCCAGTTCGACAGGTACGGAACGTCGGTCGTGAAACGCACCACAGTCTCTTCAAAACCCGGAATGTAAAACAGTCGCACCGGATTGTGCGCCGACGCGTATTCGATCTCGCCACGTCCGCCAACCGCTCGTTCTACAATTCTTTTGACCTGCTCTATATCGGTCCCGAGCCGAATTTGCAATTGCGCACGCGCGTGATCGGGAATTACGTTCGGGCGCGTGCCGCCTTCGATGACGCCGATGTTGCACGTCGTAGTGCCGAAGAAGCTGTCTTCCGGCCACTCGACGCCGCGAATGGCTGCCAGAATGTCAAGCAGCTTATCGATTGCCGACTCACCAAATTCCGGATAAGCGGAATGGCCGGCGCGTCCGGAAGTAGTGATGATCAGCCGCACGGAACCTTTCGTTCCGATGGCCATCCGATTGTCGGTCGGCTCGCCGTTAATCAAGAACCGGCACTCGCGAGCGAGCGGATGTTTGTTGGCGACCTGCGCACCTTCGCTGCTGAGCTCTTCGTCAACGGTAAACAGCAAGCCGAGGTTTTGCATACCCTTCGATCGCAACTCTTCCGCCGCGAAGATCTGCGCGGCAATGATGCCCTTCGCGTCACACGATCCGCGGCCGTGGATGTACTCGTCATCCTCACCCGAACGGATGAATGTCGGCACCGTGTCCATGTGGGTCGAGAACACGAGGTGCGGCGGCTCTTCGGTCGTCGCAAGAACATTGAACCGTCGGGGCGCGATCTCCTGCGTCTCCACTCGGTAACCGAGACCCTCCAAATGCGTCGCGAGAAAGGAACCCACCGCGCCCTCATCGCCGGTGAGCGATGGAATGTCTATTAATCGACGAGTGAGTGCAAACAACTCGCGGGTCATTGTCTTGCGCCTTTTTGTTGTTCGAAAAACTCCGCGTGCAATCGCTTCACTGCCTCCTCGACGTGCTCCTCTTCGATCGCAAACGTGAAGTTGATACTCGACGCGCCCTGCGAGATCAGCGTCACGTTGATATCGCTAATCGCACTGAAAACGCGCGCCGCAATTCCCGGCGTACCGCGCAATCCTTCGCCGACGACGCAGACAATCGCGCAGCCCTTCTCAACGCGCACCGTCCCGAGCTGTTCGAGTTCGGTGACGATCACAGGCAGCGCACTCGCGTCGTCAAGCGAAAGCGATACGCTCACTTCCGACGTTGCTACAACGTCAACCACCGTCTTATGACGTTCAAACACCTCGAACAGCGCACGCAGAAAACCATAAGCGCCGAGCATGCGCGCGGAGGTGATCTGCACCGTCGTGACGCCGCTCTTATGCGCGATCGCCTTGATCGTTCTTTCCGTGGTTTCGGTTTCTGGTCCAACCAGCGTGCCGATCTGCTCCGGCGCGCGCGAGTTACAGATCCGCACCGGAATGCGGCCTTCGATTGCGGGTTGAATTGTCTTCGGATGCAACACTTTGGCGCCGAAGTACGCAAGCTCCGAAGCCTCCGCGTACGACATGCGCTCGACTGTCTGCGCAGCGGGCACAACGCGCGGATCGGCAGTCAAAACGCCGGTAACGTCGGTCCAGATCTGAATCTCGTCCGCCGGCAGCGCGGCGCCGATCAACGCCGCCGTGTAGTCGCTACCGCCACGTCCGAGTGTCGTCGTCGTGCCTTCGGCAGTTGACGCGATAAACCCGCCGAGCACGGGAACAAGTCCGTTTTCGATTACGGGCGCCAGCACCTCGTGAGCTTTGAATAATGTGTCGGGCATCAATGGCAACGCGCAGGTGTAGTCGTCGTCGGTGAGAATGCAACGACGCGCATCGACGTGCTGTGCGTTCGTGCCACGTTCGTTCAGTAGTTCGGCGAGCAATTCACTCGAAAGCATTTCGCCATAAGCGAGTACGGCATCCTGGGTCGGACGCCGGCGCAACGGATTGTCGGCGCTGGTTCGCAGGAGGTCGTTGATCTGGTGAGCGGCCTTGTCGACTTGTTTCGCGTGCCGCTGCGCCGCTGTTGGCGTGAGTAGTTGCGCGGCGGTCTGGTGATGACGATGGAATGTATCTTCGAGTGATGCAACAGCTTCGTCGGCGCGTCCTTCGCCGGCGGCGACTGTCGCGTTGAGCAGCGCATCGGTGACGCCACTCATCGCCGATACCACGACGACAGGCGCGACGCTGCGCTGCGAGGCGACGATCCGAGCTACTTTTTCGAAAGCGTGCGCGTCAGCGACCGACGTGCCGCCGAACTTCATCACTGTGGGCATAAAAGAAACAGACCCACAGATTACACGGATCTCTTTCTTCTGCCTACCTCGATGTTTGCGCGGACACGTAGCGCACGAAATCGAGATCGGCCAGCAACTCGAGCTTCTCGATCGGTATTCGTCCGATGATGAGATTCGACCCAGCGTGATCGAGCACGATCTCGAATCCCAGCTCCTTCAGTTTCGCTTTCGCCACTTCCGACTTGTCAGTCAACCACAACTTAACTTCCGCTTTTCGATCGCGCACGAAGCCGCCGTAGTTCGAGAGGTCCGGCTGCGGCGTTTGCTTCAGTCGATCGACAACCGCGAGCACTGCCGGTTGAAGCTTTGTCTGAACTCGGAAAACTCTCTGCTCTTCCGGTGTTGGTGGCGTCGTGGCGAGTGAACCTGAAGGTCTCAGTTCGGGCGCCAGGACGTTTGAGTTGAGCGTCGATATGCTGGGCGCTGCCGGTGAAGCTCCGCCTGCCCCACCACCACCCGTATTCTTATCCGACCCGTCAACGATTAATGAATTTTTGCCTGCTTCGCCGGAACCGCCGCTCACCGCACCAGCCG
>DASTOZ010000707.1:0-5548 GCA_035762365.1 Pyrinomonadaceae bacterium
TCAGACGGTAAACATCAACACCAGAGCCTGCGGCAATCAACGACTTGTGCAAAAGCTCGGCAGTCGCGGCTTTCAATTTACTGGCGTCACACTTTTCTCGGCGCCCCAGTTCGCCAGCGTCGACGCCACGTTCGCGTTCGATCTGGACCAGCAGCCACGCTGCCGTCGGATTCAAATCGACTCCCGCGCGTGCGACGATCGATGCGATGTAATGGCGTCGCACGTCTCGATCTGCAAGCGCTTGACCCGCGCATCAACTGCTCGCGTGAATCCATGTCGGTCGGCATCGCAAACGTTTGCGCAATGTCACTGCCAATGTCCGCCTCCGCGGCGGCGATGGTTTCTCGCAGTGGACGTTCCGGCAGCAACAACGATGCGAGCAGTCCGAAGAGCGCGATTGCCGCGGCGACGAGAAACACAGTGCTGAGTGAAGCGACGAATGCTTCGATGTACGCTCCGCGCAGCGACGGGGAAAGGCCCGCGGGCGATTGCGGGCTGATCAAATCGAGTGCGCCAGTGCCGGGCAAAAGTCGCTGCACGTTGGCGTGGAGTTGCGTTGCGAGCACGGCGCCAAGCAGCGCTGTGCCCAACGAGCCACCGATGAAGCGAAACAAGATCGCATTCGAAGTGGCCACGCCGCGGGAAATATGATCAAGTGACTCATTGACTGACTTAAACCGCACAGTGCCGAACCGACCAGGAAGATCACGATGGCGATCTGAAGTACGCGCTTGCGCCCGTAAAGATCGCCGAGCTTGCCGTAGATTGGCGTAACGATGGTTTGCGCGAGCAGGTAGGCGGTGACTACCCACGAGATATGAGCCAACCCGCCAAATTCGCCGACGATCGTTGGCAACGCCGTGGCTACGATCGTGGAGTCGAGAGCAGCGAGAAGCATCACGAGCAACAGCCCGCCGAAGATGACGAGTAGGTTGTTATGTGAGGCTTCCGATGTTAGGTCGGCACGAGCAGCGACTTGCATGGCGATCGAGTTACGCGTGATGCCTCAGTTCGAGGACGCCGGTCAGTCGCACGCAATGAGCGCAACAGCACGTACCGCACACGTGGACATCTCAAAGTTTCCTTTCCTTCAGTCCTTTGCACTGTTTGTGCCTCGTGGCGATCGCGCCGTAAACCCTGAACGCCGTAGGTGGCGCTGTTTCGAATCACAACAACTGCTGCAAGGTGACGAAACGCGATCGGTACGCATCGACGTCGAGTAATCGACCTTAATCTCTGCTGAAACAGTCCGAGCGGGAGTGTGGACACCTGTCGATTCCAGACTTAGACTGTAGTCGTACCCTTTCATTTAATCCTTCAGGCTTGAAAACAATGCAATCTTCGTCAAATGAAATAGCTTCGGTGTTACGCCGTCTGGCCGAAATGCTGCAAGCAGGTGGGTCCGCAACGGTCCGCTTGTCAGGTGAAACGATCTTCATCCCAAGCACAGCCGATGTCAGCTGCAAGTACGAAAGCGGAGGATCATCGGGGGAATTGAGTGTACGCGTGACATGGGGTCTGGCTTCATCAGTACCACAGCTTATACTTCAACACAGCGAGCGTGTTCAGGACACATTAGGCAACCTATATGAGGTCTTCATATACGGTGCACCCCGACTGGATGGGACATGGGAAGGCTGGCTCGAGTTTGTCCCTTTGAATCCATCTCTGTCTTCGCGACGCACAGATCGCGAAACAACGCAGCCCGACTTGCCGGCTTTAGAGTATTGGGCTACGGGATTGGAGCCACTGTACCTGGCAGGCTCATTCGAACGCGCAACTTAAGAGCCGTGACCAACGCTGTGATTCTCGGCATCACACAAAAAGAAAAGAGGCGACGGTAACCCGGCGCCTCTCGAGGTTCACTGCATCGCTAGTTCTCAGAACGTAAACGTACAGGCAGTTGGTTGTACGAACGTCTGATTGTTATTCGCTTTGTCGAGAGCGTTCTTGAGCGCTTCCTGATAGCTTCTCCACGAATCACCTGCCAACGCCGTTGCATGTAGCGTGAGTTCGGCATTCGCTTCCGCCATCAAATTATTAACTGTCGCAAACCCAAGCCCGTTCGCGCTGCTCGTTCCGGGCGCGTACACGAGAGCATTGCCGTTGACGAAACCAGCTTCGACGTTGAGCTCCATCGCCGCAAGTTGCGCGGAGAGCATGTAAGCCATGTTTGTTGCCGTCGCACTCAACAGCCAGTTCTTGAACGCGGCGTAATCGCATCCGAAGTTCATGCGAGTGCCCGCGGCGTTGCGCAAGTACAAACCGTTCAGAAGGGCCAGCTCCGAACAAACGGAACCGCCATCGTTCACCGTCGCTAGTCCGTTCTTGTTAGACCAGAATCCGAGTGTGTGACCGCCACCTGGTCCAAGACATAGGTTACCGAACTCGACTGTTTCTGTTTCGCCTGCATCCACTGTGACGTTCACAGGATTGGCTGTGGTGTGAATCCAGTTTGTCTCCGCCGGGTCGAACTCAGACACGACGTAATCATCTGGAGCAACGACGACACTCACGGGCGTGAAGCGAAATAGTTCCGTGTCGTCCACGTTGCGAACTTTCCAGCCTGTGATTGGCTGGCCATCGTCGTTAATGCCATTGGCATTGGCATCGTAGAACTTGTTGACGTTGAGCGTGCCGCTTGCAGGAACTTCGGGTTTCACTTTGAAATTGTCCGTTTTGCCACCGGAGAAGTCGGCGTTCGGGCTGACCCAAACTTTGTATTCGCCGCCACCGTTGGTCGTATCGTCATAACCGGGAGAGCTGTCGCTGGCTTTGATTACTACGGCTTCGAGTTGATAACACTGGTCGAATTCGCCGTTAGTAACGTGAATTGGAGTAGGAGTTGCGCTGCCTACGCTGGTGCCCAGCAAGGCCCCGCCCGGCTCGGTCACTTGAATGTAATAGAAGCCATCGGGTAGTCCGGCAGCACCCTCGTGCGCTGGTCCACCATCGATGTATACATCGGTCTTGGTGTTAAAGATGTTGATGTTGGTGCCATTGCAGCTCGAGTTGGTGGTGAAAATCGCACCGGTGTTGGGCGGCGCCATGTAACTGGTTGTCGTTACTAAAAAGACAGCGGCTACAAGGAACGCAGCGGCGAATACACGACGACATAGCGACGTACTCTTGTGGGGGGCAAGTGATTTCAAGTTGATTCTCCATTCGAAGGGCGGGCACGGCCATTCTGCAATGGGTGGCGTACACCGGCGGGATGGACCACTGGTTCGTCAGTGTTCCGTAAAGGCGGCCGGGCTTTCTGAACCGCCATCTTCCGAGAGTTGAATAAGAGGGAGAATCGGACCATGTTTCCAGAGGTTGGGTAGGTCCAGTAAGTCGTTTTGGTAAAAACGGGCCAGTAAGTGAAGGTTTTTTCAGTTACATGGCGCTGTTTCGATGGTATCCGAACCCTTGATCATCAGCCCACTAAACGTCGCTCCTGTCAAAAAGGCAGAGATATCGCCGCAGGTTATCCCCGTTTCTTGCGTGACGAAGTGCAGGACCAAATCGATATCCCCGTCTCCATCTACGTCTTCCGAGGCGGACTGCACCGGGGCGACCTCACTGTCACTTCGTTTCTCCAACATGATGCTCCTCCCACAGCCTAACCAGGCTGTTCCCTTGAACGCCTGCCACCGCGCCCACTCTGTCCTCAGTAACGCTTTGGTCAGAGCAACGATTGTGCCGTTTTTGAACTAAGGGAGATTCGTTGCGGATGAGCCATTTGGCGCAGCTTCCGTGCGGAAAGTTCCACATATAGCTGCGAGGAAACTCGCTCCAGTCTGCCGCTCACAAGAAACAATCGCCAACATTTAGCTGGTGTCGGGCGATCCCTGCCATTGCGAAGGCGGCACGGACCTTGCTCCTTTGTAGTTTTCGATTCGGGCGGATCTACCCAGCAATGGAGGCCGCGAATCAGGGGAGATGCAGCACGTCATGAAGACAAACCAACAACTTATCTACACGCTCGATTTCGCCGAGGTCGGCCTAAAGGATGTTTCGCTGGTCGGCGGTAAGAATGCCTCTTTAGGTGAACTTTTTAATGCACTTAAGCCCCAGGGCGTTGGCGTGATCGATGGCTTCGCTACGACGGCCGATGCGTATCGTGCGCTGTTGGCCCAAGGCCAACTTGAATACGAGCTCCGTTCACTGCTTTCAGATTTCGATCCGGACGATCTAGAGGAACTGCGCAGGCGAGGACATGCTGCACGCGTGGCTGTTCTTGATATGCCGCTGCCTAAGGAATTACGAAACGCGATCATCAGCGCTCATGAACAGCTCTGCAACCGGCTCGGGCACGAGCCGGCACTTGCCGTGAGATCCTCGGCTACCGCTGAAGATTTGCCCGAGGCCTCGTTTGCCGGCGCCGCTGAAACGTTTCTTAACGTTCGTGGAAGCGCGGCACTTTTGCGTGCCGTGCATCTTTGCTTCGCATCGCTCTTTACCGATCGTGCAATTAGCTATCGGGCACGTCTGGGTTACGACCAGTTGAAGGTGGCGATTTCTGTCGGCGTACAGCCAATGGTGCGATCTGATAAAGCCAGCTCAGGGGTGATCTTCACCCTGGACACTGAATCGGGCTTTCGCGATGTCGTCTTGATTAGTGGCGCGTACGGCCTTGGTGAGTATGTCGTACAAGGCGTAGTTACACCCGACGAGTGGCTTGTCTTCAAACCAACGCTCAAGACCGGCCATCGACCGATCGTTGGAAGAAGACTTGGCACCAAAGAAGTTCGCCTGGTTTATGGCGATGGCAGCCGCACCACACGGAGCGAGGCCACTCCGCCGGCTGAACGCACAAGGTTCTCCTTGACTGATGATGAAGTTCTCAAGCTCGCGCGTTGGGCGTGTTCAATTGAAGACCACTATTCCAAACAGGCCGGACATCCGCAGCCGATGGATATCGAGTGGGCCAAAGATGGAGTGACCGGCAAGCTCTTTGTCGTTCAGGCCAGACCGGAAACGGTCCACTCTGCAAAGGCAAGGGATGCGGTGGCACAGATCTATCGAATCACCGGTGAACATGGAGCCCCGGTTGTAACTGGCCAGGCTGTCGGTGAAAAGGTTGGCGCTGGTCGCGTACGAATTGTGCGCGGCGTTGAAGAGCTGCAGAACGTCGAAGCCGGCGATGTACTGGTTGCCAGACTGACGGATCCGGATTGGGAGCCTGTAATGCGACGTGTCGCTGCCATCATCACCGATCAAGGAGGACGAACCGCTCACGCTGCGATAGTCTCTCGCGAGTTTGGAATACCGTGCATTGTGGGTACTGGAAATGCAACTGAGATCCTTCATGATGGCGATGAGGTCACAGTAGCCTGCTGCGAAGGAGCAGAGGGCCATGTTTATCCCGGACGCATTGCTTTTGCGATTAATGAGATCGGCGCAGAAGCAGTTCCGCAAACACGAACGCAGGTAATGCTTACCATCGGGGACCCGTCCAGCGCGTTCCAAGTGTCATTGATTCCCAATGATGGGGTGGGCCTGGCCCGCACCGAGTTCATTGTTACCAATCATATCGGTATTCACCCGATGGCTTTGGCTCGTT
>DASTOZ010000708.1:0-6097 GCA_035762365.1 Pyrinomonadaceae bacterium
GGGACCGATCGTCTTCAACGGTAAAAGACCCTCAAGTGGAATCCCCTTAAAACAAACTCTTGACGCCCGCTTCCCGCGGGTGTTAGGTTTCCTGTCGGGGCCTCTGTCGGAGGCCCGCTTCGTAACCATGCCCGCGCCATCCGTGCATACGCACAAGGCCCCGCCGATGGTGCAATTCAGCTAAAGGGATTGGCTTTGCTAGCTGGACGCAAACTCCTACTTGCCGACGATTCGGCCACCATTCAGAAAGTTATCGACCTTACGTTCGCGGACGAAGGTGTGCGAGTGTTGGCGGTCAGCAATGGTCAGGAGGCACTCGATAAAATCGAGGAATTTGCCCCGGATATAGTTCTTGCAGACGTTTTCATGCCGTCTCCCGACGGCTACGAAGTTTGCAGATACGTCAAAACAAACGAGAAGCTCAAACACATCCCGGTGATGCTGCTCGTTGGCTCGTTTGAGCCGTTCGACGAAGCGGAGGCGCGCAGAGTTGGCGCGGATGATATCTTGACGAAACCATTTTCATCGATTCGACGACTGATCGACAGAGTGGGGGCTCTCGTGGGCAGCCCGCCTGCCGAGAAGTCCCCTGTCACTGAAAGGCCGACGGCTGAACTTCCGAAGACCGAAGAGCTGACAGAGGAACCTCTGTTGAGCACGCAGGAACTCGAAGTCACGACGGCAGACACCATGCCGCTGCCGGGCAATTACCCCGACGAGATCATTGCCACTCTGCCCAAGGCCGAGTTGTCCGCCGGTGTTAGTCCTTCGGCGCGACTGGAAGCGCTGCTCAATCAACCGCAGTCCTCACAGAAGTCAGCAATCGATGGCACGTCAGAACACGAGGGCAGAATGGAACCTGCAATCACTGAAACGAAGAGCGACTCACATAGTGAATCAGCGGATGTATTACTTGACCTTGGCGATCTCGAACCGGCGCACGCGTCGGCGGACGACTTTGTTTTGGACCTTGACGATGCGGCTGGCGATGAACTAGCCGCACCTGCTCCGATGCGCGCGTATGAAACTCCTGCGCGGGCATTCGTTGAGCCACAGGTCACCGAGGCGCCGGCGCCGGCATACGAATCAAGTTATCAACCTGCCGTTCAAGCCTCCGAGGCTCACTCCTCCTTCGCAGAGACGCAGGAAGTGCCCTACGCATCGGATGCTCGTTATGCAACCGAGGCGCGCGACGTCAGGGACATCGAACCCTATGAACCGGTCGCGGTTCCACCCGAACTTACACCGGACCCGGTTCCGGTATTCGGCGAAACCGAATTCCCCGTCACGGAATCGTCTGAACCTGCAACCGCATCGCAACCGGCGCCTTCATTCAGCGCGGATCAACTCTCCCCCGAAATGATCGACGCCATCGCCCGTCGCTGCGTCGAGCTGATGTCAGACAAAGTAATCCGCGAAATCGCCTGGGAAGTCGTCCCCGACCTCGCGGAGCTGCTGATCAAACGTCAGTTGGAAGAGAAGCAGACGAAATAAACCAATCTCTTGATCGTAGTTGCAAGCAGGTGATTCTTTACGAGTCACCTGCTTTCGTTTTGAAGTTGTGGCATCGTCTGACGTAGACTCTACGTTTTCATTTTCCGAGGCTAAAGCACGACAAGCATGGAGATTCCGAAACAGTACGATCCGAAGCAGGCGGAGCAGCATCACTACGAACGGTGGGAGAGGGAGGGGTTTTTTGCGCCGGAGATTAATCAGGATCCCACGGCGCCGGTCTTTTCGATTGTCATTCCGCCACCAAACGTCACCGGCTCGCTGCACATGGGCCATGCGCTCCAGCACACGCTGATGGATGTGATGACACGACACAAGCGGATGTCGGGGTTCAGGACTCTGTGGCTGCCTGGTATGGACCACGCGGGCATCTCGACGCAATTGATGGTGTCGCGCGCGTTGAAAAAGGAAGGGAAGTCGCGTCACGATCTCGGACGCGAACTCTTCGTCGAACGCGTCTGGAAATGGAAACGCGAATCCGGCGGACAGATCACGAAGCAGATGCGTCGCGCGGGTTCGTCAGTCGACTGGTCGCGCGAGAAGTTTACGATGGACGAGGACCTCTCGCGCGCGGTGCGCGAAGTGTTCGTGCGTCTCTACGAGGAAGGCTGGATCTACCGCGGCAACCGGATCGTTAACTGGTGCCCACACGACCAAACCGTACTGTCGGATCTCGAAGTCGAGAAACTCCCGCAACAAGGAAAGCTCTACTTCCTCCAGTATCCACTCAAGAACGGCGCCCGCCACATCACCGTCGCAACGACGCGCCCCGAAACAATGCTCGGCGATACAGGCGTGGCCGTAAACCCAAACGACGAACGCTACAAAGAACTGACCGGCGCAACCGTCCTGCTGCCACTCACGAACCGCGAGATCCCGATCATCGCCGACGACTTTGTCGATCCGGAATTCGGCACTGGCGCCGTGAAAGTAACACCGGCGCACGACCCGAACGACTACGACATGGGCGAGCGTCACAACCTGCCGCAAGTAGTCGTGATCGACACGTTCGCCAGGATGACGAAAGACGCGGGCGAACGTTTCGCAGGTCTCGACCGCTACCAGGCGCGCGAAAAGGTCATCGAAGAGTTCGAATCACTCGGCCTGCTCGAGAAAGTCGTCGACTACGAGTTCTCGATCTCGAAATGCGAACGCTGCAAAACGGTCATCGAACCGCTGATCTCAACCCAGTGGTTCATGAAGATGGACCAACTGCGAGATCTCGCGCTCGACCTGATGTCGCGTGAACGAAAACCACGTTTTATACCGGAGACGCCGTACGAGAAGGTCTACACCAACTGGCTCGAAAACCTTCGCGACTGGACCATCTCGCGCCAACTCTGGTGGGGACATCAAATTCCCGCGTGGTACACGCGGACCGGCGAGGTCATCGTCGCGCGCTCGGAAGACGAAGCACGCGAGATGGCAGGCGCCAGCGAGCTCACGCAGGACCAGGACGTGCTCGACACGTGGTTCTCGTCGGCGCTCTGGCCGTTCTCGACTCTCGGTTGGCCCAATGAAACCGAAGACCTGAAAACGTTCTACCCGACGTCAGTGCTGGTGACGGCGCGCGACATCATCTTTCTCTGGGTCTCGCGCATGGTGATGACCGGTCTGAAGTTCGTCGGCAAGGAACCGTTCGCTGACGTGTTCGTCACGGGAACGATCCTCGACAGCCAGGGACAGCGCATGTCGAAGACGAAGATGAACGGAGTCGATCCGCTCGACGTCTTCGACAAGTTCGGCGTCGACGCAACGCGCCTGACTCTCGCGCAAGTCGGAACCACAGACACGCGCTGGAACGAAAAGCAGGTCGAATCGTATCGCAACTTCGCGAACAAAATCTGGAACGCCGCGCGCTTCTGCTTGCTCTACTCCGAAGGCGCCGAAGTCAAACCCGAGTTGCTGCAAACGAACGCGAACCTCGCGCTGCACGATCGCTGGATCATCTCGCGTCTGAATAAGACCGCGCGCGAGATGAACGCCGCGCTCGACAGTTACGAATTTCACGGCGCGGTGCAAACGCTGTATCACTTCTTCTGGGACGACTTCTGCGACTGGTACATCGAGCTCACGAAATCTGACGTAACGGCAGACACCGCCAGCTCACAACGCTCTGACGCGCGCTCGCGACTGTTGACCGTGCTCGAACACGCGCTGCGCTTATTGCATCCGTTCATGCCGTACATCACGGAAGAGCTGTGGCAACGTCTACCCGGCGAGAAACCGCATCACCCCGCGTATTCAAACGCCGGTCCGACAGTGATGCTGACAGCGTACCCGCAGGGTGGGCCAGTCGACGAGGCCGCAGAAGCCGAAATGAAGATGTTTATTTCGCTCGTCGGTGGCGTCAGGAACATCAGAGCTGAATACAACCTCAAACCTTCAGATCGCATAACGGTGCTCATCGGTATTCACAGTCCTGATCTGCGCAAGGTGTTTGAAGAAAACACGGACCAGATCAAACGGCTCACTGGCGCAACGACAATCGACGTCTCCGCGAATTTGAATGCGCCAAAAGCGTCGGCGAAGTTCCACCTGTCCGGCACCGACGAGGTTGCTATTCCGCTGGAAGGCCTCGTCGATTTTGCTGAAGAGACAAAGCGACTTCAGCGAAAGAAAGAGAAGCTCCAGGGCGAAGAGAAAAAACTTCAGGCGCAACTGGCGAACCCTGATTTCGCATCGCGCGCTCCGGCTGAGAAAGTCCAGCAAGCCCAGGATCGCATTCGAGAGATCGAACTCCACATCAACGCGCTGGACCAGTCAATCGAGAACCTGCAATGAACTGGATCGACGAAGGCGCCCTTTATTCGCAAATCGGTCTGTTCCTGCGCGAGGATCTTGGCCGTGGCGACATCACCACGCAGTCGATCATCGAGCGCAACACACGCGCGCGGGCACGGTTCGTCGCGGGCGAGAACATGATCGTCGCCGGTCTCGAAGCGGCGGAGGAAGTTTTTCTGACGCTCGATTCGCAGCAACAGCTTGAAGCGTTTGTATCGGACGGCGAGAAGGTCGAGTCGGGTAAGGTGATCGCGCGGATGGTCGGTTTTGCCGACGTGCTGATCTCCGCGGAACGAGTCGCGCTGAATCTGCTGCAACGACTTTCCGGGATCGCGACGTTAACGAACCATTTCGTCGCCGCAGTCGGCGGCACAGGCGCGCAGATCGTCGACACGCGCGCGACGACTCCCGGCCTGCGCTTGCTCGAACGTTATGCGGTCGAACTCGGCGGCGGTTACAACGGCCGGTTCGGACTCGACGATGGCGTGGTCGTGACGTCGAACCACGTTGCGATACTTGGCGGCGTCTCGGCAGCCGTAAGAAGCGCAAAAGAGAGGCTCGGTTATTTGCATAAAGTCGGGGTGCAGGTCGCGACTGAAAGCGAATTGCGCGATGCGATCGAAGCAGGCGCTGACGTGGTATTGCTGGAACACCTGGAAGTAGAGGAATTCCGGCAGTTGGCGGGAATGGCTAAAGAAATGTCCGGATCGGTGGTGATCGAGTATTCGGGAAAAACCACCCCTGCGAACGTTCGCGAGTATGCCGAAGCGGGCGCGCAACTGATCAGTGTTGAGTCGTTAACCAGCGCTCCAGCGATGAACATCACCTTCAAAGTTCAACCCTTCTAATCACGCGGATGAACTGGCGCCGAAAACTTGCCCAGCGCGCGCTCGAACGGCAACTCATTTACCAACAACACAAAGCTCAGCATCTTTGCGGTCACGAGGAAGAAGTGATCGCCGCGATGATGACGTCGTCGCGACGCGTACGCGATCTGCTCGAGAGTTTTCAGCCGGTTCCACAGGACGCGCGCGTGATCGAGGTCGGCAGCGGCGCTCATGGTTTGATCTTCTGTTTCGACGGCGGCAAGCGACGCGTCGGGGTCGATCCATTGGCGGTCGACTACGCCAGCCTGTTTCCACGCTGGCAGCGACGCGCCCAGACAGTCGCCGCCGCCGGCGAATCATTGCCGTTTCGGGATCGGAGTTTCGACGTCGTTCTGTGCGACAACGTAGTCGACCACGCGGAGTCGCCGGCGCAAATCGTGCGCGAACTCGTGCGGATCCTTGCGCCGGGGGGCCTGCTTTATTTCACGGTCAACGTTCATCATCCGCTTTACAGCGTCGCCGCGGGAATGCATTCGAGTTGGCGAGCGATTGGCTTGCCGTACGAGGTCGGTCCGTTCGCCGACCACACCACGCACCTTACACTCGCGGGCGCGACCGAGTTGTTTCAACACCTCCCCATCCGGATCCTCAGCGAAAAGAGCGGCATTGACGAAGCGCGCACGCTCGCGCGACAACGCCCGGCGCGGCACCTCGGCGATCGCTTGAAACGCGTGTTCTTCAAAAACGCGCTGTACGAAGTGATCGCCCGAAGGGCCTCGTGATCGCCAGGCGGGCGCCGAGCAGGCCGCGGATTAAACGGGTTTTTGGAACCCGATCCCCACCGCAACGTTAAAATCCGAAGCATCTGCCTTTAGCTTGTCGGCATCTCGGTAGCGGGTTATCTTAGGCTTGAAAGAAGGAGTGTCGCTGATGCCTATCCGGATTCGCAATTACGTCAAATTCTTCGTCGCGGC
>DASTOZ010000709.1:0-2820 GCA_035762365.1 Pyrinomonadaceae bacterium
AAGATCGCCGTGAGAGATGCGGTATCGCGAAAAAGGGGTGCCTTTGTGCAGTACAAATATGCTTTCCTCTACATCTGCGCCAAGCGGGGAGATGAATTGGCCATTGAAAAGTCTTTAGGTTATGCGCAAAGTTGAACACAACAGGTCGGCTTAAAGAACGATCTGGAGGTTTGGTTGATACCTTATACAGACCACATCTAAGGATCTCCGCCCCATACACAAATAACTGACCTCTCTCTTGCGAATCTCAACCAGAGTCAAAAGCGGGTTAATAGGCTAATTAGCCGATAACAGCACTCCCTTCTCTCGCGTTAGTTGAAGCTGACACAAACACGAAAGGGCCCGGCGGAGCCGGGGCCTTGATCGTTTTTTCACTTGTGTCTATTCAGTTGTTAACCCGTCGCGTTACCGTTCGCGACCCGTCGTGCGAATTACCTGCTCACGCTGCGTCAACAGCTTCTCGCCGAGATTCTTTTCTTTCTTTGTCTGACATGTGCAACTCGCGGCCGGTGTTGCTTCCGGCGACTGTGAACGACGTTCTGGAGAAGAGGCTCTCGATGAAAATCCCTGTCCATTTGGCCGACATTTATGAATCTCCTCCGCATACCAGTCGTTAATTGATCGATTACTTGTCATGCGAGCCTCAAAAAGAGAAGACGCCAAGAGCATATTCAAAGATGTGGAATTCAACCTCTATGAGCACCTTCCTTACCACCTCAAGCATTTGGCAAAGGGTCTGCGAAGGCTCATAAAGCAACTCGACAAGCGACTGCCAGTTGCTAACAAACCGGAATAGGCCGGTGTCTTAGGTATGATAAGAGAATCATCTAAGCTTTTTAGCGATGCGCATGTTCTCAACTCATTCATCTCCTCTTTGCGTTTTGTGGCTGACAAAGATGCTGGCTCGACAAAGATGCAACAAGCAACGATCGTCTATTTACGGTTAGGCTTGGAAAGAACGTGGCTATGCGGAGCCCGGTTTAATCGTCCTTTCCGAGATAATCTTGGAACGAAGCCAAGAGGCTATAGAATATCCGTAACATCGAGCGTTCTTTGACTCCTGGAAACCTCACACAAGGTAACCTAACTGCTCGAACGCGTCTTTTTGTCCCGTTCATGCCTGTCTGTTACCATCGCCCCACCAATGGCAACTGCGGCTGTCCCAACGATCTCTGCTGAACTGCGTCGTCGATTCAACAAGGCCAAGAGCGTGCTGGTGTTGACCGGTGCGGGTGTTTCAGCGGAGTCGGGTGTGCCGACGTTTCGCGGCGGCGGGAATACGGCAACCTGGAAGGGGATGCCGTTTGAGGTCATCTCGTCCGGACGGATGCTCGAGCGCAACCTGCCTGTCGTTTGGGAGTGGTTTGACTATCGTCGCGGCGTGCTCGCGTCGTTGGAACCGAATCCGGCGCATCACGAGATCGCTCGCTGGCAGGAACGCTTTCCCGACTTCACGCTGGTCACGCAGAACGTCGACGGGCTTCATCAGAAGGCCGGATCGCGCAACGTAGTCGAGTTGCATGGGAATGTTTGGCGCGCCCGCTGCACCGTTTGCCGGTTGGCCCACGATATGTCGAAAAGCGCGCGGCCGGAGGCGTGCCCCTCGTGCGGACACGAGCTGCGACCGGATGTCGTTTTATTTGGCGAGATGTTGCCGCCGGGCGCGTTTGAGTTTGCGTCGAGCAAGGCCGCGCAGTGCGATCTCTGTTTTGTGATTGGCACGTCCGCGTTGGTCTATCCCGCGGCGGGACTGCCGGGGATTGCGAGAGCCTCGGGTGCGTATGTTTGTGAAGTGAATCCGGAGCGGACGCCGCTTTCGGATCTTTGTGATGAGGTGATCACGGGGAAGGCGGGCGAAGTTGTGCCACGCATCGGCAATCCGTATCTATGAAGACTCTCTACTTTGATTGTTTCGCGGGTGCGAGCGGCGACATGATTCTCGGCGCGATGGTCGCTGCCGGTGTCGATCCGGATGCGCTGCGCGAACAACTCTCGTTGCTGAATGTCGAAGGGTTCAAGATCGACTTCGAGACTGCGGATCGATCCGGGTTGAGTGCGACGTATGCGCGCGTAATAACTACGGATCAAAAGAAACACCGGCACTTGGCGGATATTCGGCGGATTATCGAGGGGTCAGGTGTCACACCCGCCGTCAAGGAGCTTTCGATCCGCATCTTCACGCGACTCGCCGAAGCGGAAGCTCGCGTGCACAACGAGCCACTCGAAAAGGTCCACTTTCACGAGGTCGGGGCGCTCGATGCCATTGTCGACGTCGTCGGCGCGGCGATCTGTTTCGACTTGCTGAAGATCGAACGGTTTGTCGGTTCGCCGCTACACGTCGGCAGCGGAATGATCGAGATGGCCCACGGGCGCTTTCCGGTGCCGCCGCCCGCGGTTGCGGAGTTGCTGCGTGGCGTGCCGTTTTATTCAGGCGACATCAAAGGCGAGCTGTTGACGCCCACGGGCGCGGCGATCATCACGACGGTCTGCCAGGACTATGGACCGGTCCCGCCAATCAAGACGGATCGAACCGGCTACGGCGCCGGCACACGCCAGTATGAAAATTTTCCTAACGTCCTGCGTGTGCTGATCGGTGAAACTGAAGTCGACGACGCTGCTTCCGAACGTCTCTGGATGATCGAAACGAACCTCGACGATCTATCGCCGCAGATTGTCGGTCACGTGATGGACCGTGTCTTCGAATTAGGCGCGCTCGATTGCTACTTCACGCCAGTGCAGATGAAGAAGAACAGCCCCGGCGTGTTGTTGTCGGTGTTGTGCAAACCCGAATACAAGGAAGCGGTGATGAAGTTGCTGTTC
>DASTOZ010000710.1:0-4314 GCA_035762365.1 Pyrinomonadaceae bacterium
CGCCAGCAGCGACCAAACCCGATCCGAAGAGCAGCAACGACGCCGGCTCGGGTGTTGGAGTCGGTGTCGGCGTCGGCGTCGAGGGAGGTGTCGGTGTCGGAGTAGGTGTCGGCTCGTTCTGTTCGCAATCGTCACAATCTGGAATGAATGCGATCGGGACAGCAGCTAAAAACAGCAAGGGCCACTTCGGAAAACCGCCGCCAGCGATAAGAATCTCGCCGCAATCGCAAATGGTGCCGTCGACTTCACCATCTTCTTCGACGTCGTCAACGCCTAGAGTGATATCCGCGGCAACGGTCGGAAACCCGGACAGCAACGCATCGAGCTTTGGATCGCTCGAACCAATGCCGGACGCTGGTCCAAGCGTTTGAGCCGGAGCCTTTGCTCCGCCCTTAACGGGATCCTGCGTGATGAGCGTCAACTGAATGTCGGTGGTGCCTTGAACAGTCCTGAGTGTCTGGATCACACGGTTGATTTGGACCGGTTCAGCCTGGACCGGGCCAACCGTCAACAGGAAGATGCCAATGAGCGTGGTGAGCACGCAGCTGAAGCGCCGCAGCCCGGGAGCAGGCCGGTTACCGAAGTTGGGGGCGATGGTTCGGTTCATAAATTGAACTAAAAGTGACACCAGGTGGTTCATCCTGCCTGTAGCAACTGTGGCGTTTGTCCGATACAGTACAAGAAGATTGCTAATAAAGGGCAAACTCCAGCGCCACCGGCATTTCTAAGGTGAGCAAAAGAGTTGGATTCAAAGCGACGAATTGCAGGAAGGTCGCGGGCACCTCACGTAAACGCCGCATCGTTTACTTAGGCCACCTGGAATAGCGGGAATAGGCAGCAAATCGAGGGCCGTTCTACAAGCTCATAAAACGGCCACAAACACGCTCAAATCTGGTCTGGACCACCAGACTTGCGTCTAAGTCTCAGACCGCCAGTCTAGAAACTGGACGGTCTGAGACTATGAAAGACCATGAATGGACCGGGATAACTTACTCGCTCTCGCTCGGACTGGCCGCTTCTGCTTTGCGATTTTCGTCGCGTAGCACCGCCTTGCGCGATAGCTTGATCTTGTTGCCTTCGCGGCCGATGCACTTCACCAGGATTTGCTGGCCTTCCTTGAGCTCGTCGCGAACGTCCTTCACGCGGCGGTCGGCGATCTCGGAGATGTGCAATAGACCATCGGTGCCCGGAAAGATCTCGACGAACGCGCCGAAGTCGACGATTCTGGTGACGACGCCAAGATAGGTTTGGCCCACCTCGGCTTCAGCAGTCAGACCACGAATGCGATTGACTGCGGCGTCAGCAGCTTCGCCACTCGCGGTGGCGATCGAGATGGTGCCGTCGTCGGACACGTCGATCTTCGCGCCGGTCTCTTCGACGAGCGATCGGATCACCTTGCCGCCTGGTCCAATGACGTCGCGAATCTTGTCGGGATTGATTTTGATCTGGATGATGCGGGGCGCAAGTGGCGAGATCGTTTCGCGCGGATCGGCAATCGTTTTCTCCATCACCCCCAGAATGTAGATGCGGCCCTTTTTCGCCTGCTCGAGCGCTTCGGCCATGATCTGCGCGTTGATGCCGCCGATCTTGATGTCCATTTGCAGCGCCGTGATGCCGTTGCGAGTGCCTGCGACTTTGAAGTCCATGTCGCCGTAGTGATCTTCGGCGCCGGCGATGTCCGTAAGGATGGCGTACTTGTTACCTTCCATCACGAGACCCATCGCGACTCCCGCTACCGGCGCCTTCAGCGGCACGCCCGCATCCATCATCGAAAGCGTTCCGCCACAAACGGACGCCATCGACGAAGAACCGTTTGATTCCGTGATTTCAGAAACAACGCGAAGCGTGTACGGGAACGTGGCATCGTCAGGCAGAACAGGTTCCAATGCGCGACGCGCGAGTGCACCGTGACCGATCTCGCGACGGCTCGACGAGCCGAACCGGCCAACCTCGCCGACTGAATACTGCGGGAAGTTGTAGTGCAGCAGGAAGCGTCGCTTGACTTCGCCCTTCTCGAGATCGTCGATGAACTGCTCGTCTTCTTTCGTACCGAGAGTGGTCGAGACGAGCGCCTGAGTTTCGCCGCGCGTGAAAAGCGCGGAACCGTGCACGCGTGGCAGCCAGCCGACTTCGCACGTGATGGGTCGAATCTCGGAGAACCGCCGGCCATCGGGACGTCGCCGTTTGTTCAGGATGTCGTCGCGGAAGACGGTCTCTTTCAATTGATCGAAAATAAGTTTCCCCATCGCTCGTTTCTCCGGCTGATCTTCCGGATACATTTCGGCGACTTCCTTCTTCAACGCATCGACTGCGGCGTAACTGGTGCGCTTGTCCTGCGTGCTCGTGTCGAGCGCCTCACGCAACTGCTCGGAGTATTTCTCGGTGATCTCTCTGACCATTTCTTCGTCGAACTGGACCGCAGTCACTTCTCGCTTCTGTATCTCGAGCGCCTTGTAGAGCTCCTTCTGCCAGCGACAGAGACGATTGATCTCCTTGTGCGCCAACATCAGCGCTTCGACCATGATCTCTTCCGAGGCCTCGGAGGCGCCGGCTTCGACCATCACGATCGCTTCTTCAGTTCCCGCGACGACGAGGTTCAAACGCGACTCGCGCACCTCGTCGTAGGTCGGGTTAACGATATAGCGTCCCTCGATCAGACCGATGCGCACACCCGCAATCGGATTCATGAACGGAATGTCCGACAAGTAGAGCGCGCATGAAGCGCCGGTGATGGCGATGACGTCCGGGTTGTTGTCGAGGTCGGCTGAGATGACGCTGGCGATGACCTGGGTTTCGTTTCGATAACCTTCTGCGAAGAGCGGGCGACAGGGACGGTCGATGAGGCGGGCGGTCAGCACTTCTTTTTCGTTGGGCCGCCCTTCCCGACGAAAGTAGTTGCCGGGAATACGTCCGGCGGCGTAATTGGATTCACGGTATTCCACCGTGAGGGGAAAGAAATCCACGCCTTCCCGCGGGGTGGGCGCGCTGACAGCGGCTACGAGCAACATCGTGTCGCCATAACGAATGACGACCGAGCCGTCTGCTTGTTTGGCGACGCGACCGGTTTCGACGGTCAGCTCTTTCTCGCCAAGTTTGATTGATTCTTTGAGGTATTTCTTTTCTGGCATGTTCTTCTTCTCCTTAGACATGGGCGCCTGAATCCGGATTCAGGCCGCGGACGTCTCATCCGTCCGCTGTTGGGCAAAAATCTTGCGAATACTTTCCGGGAGCACGCCACGTGAAGCGGGCAGGTACAACCAACTAAATTACAGGGCTAAAACAAAAGGCGGCACGAGCCTCTTTGAACCGTGAAGCTCATGCCGCCTTGTTGGTCTACGCCAGGGCCGTACACGTCTGCTTGTTTCCAGTCAATCGCCGTCACGTTCGGCACTGCCACAAGCTCTTCGATAGACGCGGGCTTTACTAAACAGAGACTCGAAGATCTCTCGCTAACTACGTTGTGCAATGTGCTACCGGCGCAGGCCGAGACGTTTCACGACCTCGTGGTAGCGTTCAATATCCGTCTTCTTCAGGTAATCCAACAAACTGCGTCGCTGCGAGACCATTTTCAGCAAGCCGCGCCGCGAATGATTATCTTTCTTGTGGGTCTTGAAGTGTTCAGTCAGGTCGTCGATTCTCTTGCTGAGAAGCGCCACCTGCACCTGCGGCGAACCCGTGTCCGCCTCATGCGTACGGAAGTCGGAGACAATCTGCTCCTTCGTTTCTTTTGCTAACGCCACTTGCTGAAATGGTCCTCCTCGACCGCAGTAAACTCCGCTAAAGGGCGGAAACCGCTAAACTTAAAAAACCTGCTCAATGTAGCACGCGAGGTTGGGAGTGTCCAGTTGACCCTCAGAATCCGTCTGTTACTATCCGTGCAAAAGACAGGGAGGCGCGAATAGAGGCGCGGATAACAGCGATGGCCAAACCCAGAGTTCTGATTCTTGGCGGCGGTTTTGGGGGACTGTTTACGACGTTGGATCTTGCCGGTTCAGCAGACGTGACGCTCGTCAGCGATGACGATCACTTCCTGTTCACTCCCATGCTCTACGAGTACCTGAGCGGGGAGGTCGAAGAGTGGCATATCGCTCCAAAATTCAGCGAACTCCTGGACGAAGACGACGTCCATTTGATTTACGACCGGGTCACCTCACTTGATTTGGACTCCAGGCGAGTGACGCTGCAGAAGCGTCGAGATCCGTTGGAGTTTGATGTTCTCGTGCTCGCCGTCGGTGGTATTTCAAACTATGTGGGCGTCGAAGGCGCCGAACAGTTCTCGTTCCCGTTTCGCAAGATCCCGCACGCCGACGCGCT